>JACQUI010000251.1 GCA_016210395.1 Chloroflexota bacterium
GGTAGAGGCCCAGACCGCCCAGGGCGGTGAGGCCCTTGCCGGTGGGCTCGGCCTGGTACTGGAACGGGAGGACGCCTTGGGGCATACTAACGGCACCTCGTTGGTGATGGGCTGCTCTCGACAAGCGCCATCCTAGTCCTTCTCTGCAAGGGCGCCAACGAGGTCTTCTTTTGATTTAGGCGGTGGATCTGGGGTGAATACGCCGCCTTGAACCTCCCCACCCCTTCCTCTACAATCGTGAGATACGTTAAGTATTGCAGAGGCACACGATGAGCAAACTCCTGGACCGCCTGGACCAGATCACCCGGGGCCCCGTACGCACCCTGGGCTTCGGGCCGGCCGCCACACGGGAAGCAACGCCAACAATGGCCCTCCTGGTCCTCGTGGAAGGGAGCAAGGCGGAGGAGGCGCAGAGTGCGGTGCAGTCCGGGGCCGACGCTGTCGTCCTGGCGGCCCCAGGCATGGGAAACCCCTCAGCGCCGGAAGGCGCGGCGTGGGGCGTCGAGGCAACCCAGTTGGACAAGGCCAAGGCCGATGCTCTCCGCGGCCAGGGGTGCGATTTCCTGGTCTTCGGCATCGAGAACACCCTGGTGGAAGCCCTGGAGGAAGGCGACTGCACGCGCGTCCTGCGTGTCCCGCCCACCCTGGAGGAGTCCCAGCTTCGGGTCATAGAAGACCTGCCGGTGGACGTTGTGCTCGCAGGCAAACCCGCGCCGGAGGGGCCGCTGTGCCTGGCCCACCTGCTCGCCATCGCCAACGTGCGCTCGGCCACCAGCCGCTACCTGCTGCTGGAGTGGAACGGCCCGTTGAGCGCCCAGGAGCTGGAGCATCTGCGCGGCATGGGCGTGGACGGCATCCTCCTCCGTGGGGCCGGCGGCGAGGCGCTTCCGGCTACCGTTGCCGAGCTACACGAGCGCATCGCCGGGCTGCCGCCGCGCCGCCCACGCAGCGACAAAGAAGGCCGCTCGCCTATTCTGCCGCGTCTGGACGGCGGGATGGGGCCCGCCCGCCAGCGGGCCCCTGAGCCGGACGAAGAAGAGGAAGAGGAGGAGTATTAGGAGCACAGGAAGGCCGCCCGGAAGTGGGAGGCCTTCCTGTCAGGAGCGGTGTGCATCTATCAAGAGAATTCCCAAGTTTGTCAGCCAAGGAGACCGCAACCTGTCCAACTCACCGAACAGCTTCTCAAGTTTTGGCCGTTCCGACTTTCCAATACCGTGCAATTCACTGGCATTTCTTGGAAGCCCAAAATCGCGTATGTCCACCAGGTTCCTCTGACTGGCGGTCAGAACCCATTCCTCTAGGCGAGGTTGCAGGAGAACCACGTGATTGCCTCTCCGGGGGTCGGACAGGAGTCTGAGGCCGAATTCCTCAATTTCACGCGCAACATGGAGCCCATTCAAGTACCTCGGCTGGGACTTCCCCGGGTCCTCGTCAATCATGCCGACCACGTTGCTGCGTGATACAAGTCTCTCAGCGACCCCATATTTCCCTTTGAGTTCGTGGCCTATCTGTCGCCTGGGCAGTTTCGTAACAACCTGAACAAGGGTCTCGTCGGCATAGCACTCCACGTAGATCATGCCTTCTCCAGGAACCTGTCCAGGTTAGAAAAGATGTCCACCTGATCAAACTCACTTATCTCGTCTCCGCTCAGCAGCTTCACCTTTGTTTGATAGTCATCGTAGTATGTTATGAACACTGCAAGGTCTTTCATAGGGGTCTTTGCAACCAACGGCAGCAAGAAATACGGGTTGTGGGTCGAAATGAAGTACTGGTTTCTCCGCCCGTCCAGGGCTACCAGCTCCGCTATGTGCTTCGTGTAATACGGGAACGCATGGGACTCTGGTTCTTCAAACGCAATGACCGACTCCTTGTTTGACAGGATTGCCGCAAGGTAGAAGGTCACGCGCTGGAAGGTGTCGGAAACGGTGGAGTATGGGAATGAAATGATGACATCGTCGGCCTGCTTGACGGCCTCCAGTTTGTGTTCCTGCGGGCGGATTCCCAGCCTATGCCCTCGGGAAAGAAATGGTTGATTGACGATGTTTCGCAAATCACGGTTTGCAAGCAGCAAGGCTTGAAGGTTTGCGCCGATGGGGGGCAGCAGAAAGGCTGTTTCCGGACGACTGAAGGCGGCCTGCGCCTTGAATCTGTAGAACTTGAATTGCGCTGCGAACTCCTCGGCCGGACCGCCAGAGAGGCTCAACCTGTCGTGGCCTCCTTGGGAATAGGTGTGAGTGTTCTGTCCCTTACTGAACTTCCCTTCAAAGCGATTGTTGTTGAACGAGAGGGCAAAGAGGGCGTCGTCACACCCGATCTGTAATGGGGAATCGAGATCCCCATCCCAGAACAAGTTACCGATGTGCTCAAAACGAAGGAAATCATTAATGTCTCCCCCTAGCCGGCCGTAGTGGGCGTAGGAAACGAACGCCAGCGTCTCCAGGATGTTGGACTTGCCCACGTTCGGCTCGCCAATGAAGACGTTGACGCGCCTGCACGAGATGGTCAGGTCCTTGATGGACTTGAAGTGGCGGATTGCTAGCGTGCTTATCATGACGGTTTTCGCCTACCCACATAGGTGACGACTGCATTATACAGCGCCAAACTTCAGTTCGTTTGTCCCCTCCGCAGCCGCTCATACACACCGCGCCACAGGCGGTTCAGCGCGCCCTTCCGCTCCACAGCCGTCTCCTCCTCGCCGTAGCGCGCAGCGACGTACGCCGACGTGATCTCCTCCAGCGCCGGCCCCTCCTCCGGCATGCGCTCCCGCAGCGTCGCCAGGTACTCGTTGGGCGTCTGCGCTGCCGGACGGGGAAAGCCCCCGTGCCGCGCGCCGCTCAGGAGATGCCGGTACATCGGGCGGACGTCCAGGTCGCCTTGGGGCGCGTCCCAGCCCACCGCGTGGCCAACGACGGGGATCTTGCGCAGCAGAGCGCGCCCGCTGTTTCTGAACCACCAGCGCAGGCGGATGAGGCCGATGAGCAGGTCGCGCAGGAACTCCCGCCAGCCCCCCAGCGACTCGTGCTCCTCCTCCAGCGCCTCCCGCGCCTTCACCCCCCTGCGGCGGCCCTGGACCAGGCGCGTGAGCACGAACACCGCAAGCCCCAGCAGCACCAGCACAATTGCCCATTTGAGGAGCACCACCCACAGGGGCAAGTCTCCGCCGCCCTGGGTCACGGCCTTGCGAAAGGCGCTGAAGTCCGGCATGGTGATGGTTGGCGGCTCTCCTCTTCCGCCAAAACGCCGGATGAGCCACTGCACCACGTAGAAGATGCCTGCGCCCGCCAGCGCCACCGGGTATGCCAGGTAGTACACCAGCAGCGACAGAAGCCGGGATGCATAGCCAAGCAATGCGATGACCGGCGTAAGCACGTTGAAAGAAAACACGGCGGCGGCGATCCAGCCGGCAACCAGCATTGCGGCCACCAGCCCCAGGAGCTGGAGCGTCCACCGCTGGCTGAAAAAGGCCCCCGCTCCATCGCGGCGCATCATCTCCGCGCGCACGTGCATCAGGTGGCTCAGCGCCAGGCCGGTGAGCGCCGCGAAGAAGAATGCGATCACGACCCCTGCGGCCTGCCACCGGGGCGCATCTGCGAGTCCGCCTGATTTGATCGCGCCCTCCCAGACCAGCAGGCCCAGGATGACGCCGATGAGTCCGAGCGTGAATGAGTGGAGCACCTGCTCCTGGCTCATGCCCTCTCTCGCCAGGCTGTAGCCTCGCCACCACAGGTAGACGCTGGCTGCAATGGTAGCCTGCATCGGCGTGAACAGGGCCTCGGTCAGGTTGTAGCGCGCGAACCCCAGCCAGCCGGGATCCAGCAGGGCGTAGCCTCCGCCGTTCTCTGCCCGCACCACCACTGCCAGTAGCCCTGCCACAAGCAACCCGGCAACCCAGGGCGATATTCCTTTGTCCGATCGCAGCTGCCCCAGCGCCTGGGAAGCATAGTAGCCCGCCCCCAGCAACAGCAGGATGGACCCCAGGGTAAGGGGCGTCTCTTTCCACCCTAGGAAGCCGGAGTGGCCCAGGAACGCCATCCACAGGTACAGCCACAGCCCTTCCAGCAGAAAGGTGGAAAAGAGGAGCAGGTTTTCAGGGGTAGCCCACCTGGTCATGTCAGTACCACAACGTCCATCTTTTGCCAGTCGTTCGCATCGGACACGGTGTACGTGGTGAGGTTGGGCGCGGCTTGCCCGTCGGTGCCGATCCGCACCAGGGCAATAGAGCGGCCCGCCTGCCGCAACCGGAGCATCGTTGTGTAAGCAGCCTCCTCCAGCACCGACGTCACCACCAGAATGGTCGTGCCCCAGGGCAACGACCGGCTGCGCTCGGACAGCAGGTGCGCCAGGGAGACGGACTCCTCGGGATGCACCTGCGCCATGATTTCCAGGATATTCGTAAGCTGCTCCGGCGCCGCGGACGAAGCAGCTTGCAACAGCTTTGAGGTCAGGCGGGACGTCTGGTTCACATAGATGCCAACGGGTAGCCCCTGCTCCAGGGCGTAGTTGGCCAGGGCCGTGACGGCAAGGACGCCCAGCTCCAGGAGATGCGGGCGCGATCCCTGAAGGGGCGGCTCCACGGTGCGCACGCCGTAAAAGACGGCGAAGTTGGGCGCAGTGGATGCATCGAAGAGGCGGGTCTGGAGCCGGCCCGTGCGCGCCGTGGACTTCCAGTGGATATGGCGGAAGCTGTCGCCAGGGGCGTAGTCGCGGCTGCCCATAGGCCGCGTCACGTCTTCCAGGAGGGCGCGGCGCAGGCGCACGTTGCCGTACGGCTCCCGGGCAGGCAGTCGAGACAACACCAGGGGCAGCACGCGCGGGTAGACCGAAAGGAGGATGTCCCGATCCTGGCGCATGTCGTTGGAGTACATGCCGAAGAGATCGCCGGAGCGGACCTCTGAGGGCCCGACGTAGTAGTGGCCGCGCCGCTGGCAGAGGACTGTGTAGCGCCGGGTGATCTTGTGGTACCAGCTCATGGAGACAAGGCTGGTGAGGATGATGCGCTCCTGCTCCGGCGCGGTAGTCAACCGCCCCTGAATGGGCGCTGCGGCGCGCGGCATCTCGTCGCGCACCTGCACCCAGGGCATGGGCAGGAACTTGGCGTTGCTTAGCTCGGTCGTCAGGACAAGCTCTTCGCCCGTGAAGGCGCGGGTGGCGCTGAGGCTATGGCTGTACTGGACGCGCGCCAGGCAGTACCTGGCCCACAGGCGGGTGACGGCCGCAAGCACCAGAATGAGGCTTGCCACCAGCAGCAGCGCTACCGACCCCAGCGGGACGCTGATCAGCGCCAGCACGACGGCTACGGCTATCCAGGCGTTGCCCATTGGTTAAGCCTCAGAAGATGTTGCAATCTATCCTTCGGTCTTGGAAAGTAGCACAGCCATCGCCTTGGATTCTTCGCCCGACTGCCGTCATAGCTCAGAATCGTCCGTGCCGGCCTCCAGCGCCTGGGGAAATGAAAACGACTGCGCTTCTTTCGCTGCCAGCCTCGATTGTCCCACCCACCTGCCCGCAAGCGCTGGGGGACACCCCCAGCAGCCCCTGGCCCGTCGGCAGGCTGTGGGCGCAGCCCTCTGCACACCTGCATTTTCGTAGGAATCGTCCATGCGGGTTGGCATCCGCACCCCGGATGGATGAAAATGCAGGCGCTCCTTGTTTTCGAGTCAACGACAGTCAGCATCGAACGATGGTGGTGTCAAACCAGCGCTCTTGGAAATGAGTCGCTTCAACGATTTGCTCGTCGCTCAGGTTCGTGCCCAAAGGCACGACGACGAGCTTATCATCGTCATCATTCAGCCGGTGAACAACTGCGATACAGACGCCGGTCCCCTGCGATAACGGCCGGCCCACTCCAAGGTAGTAGGCGTCTAGCTCCGAACCATCCGGCGCCAACGTCCCCTCGATGTACCCGTAGTTCGCCTCGTACAAGAAACCTTCTCTTGGATGCAGCGAACCAAGAGGTCTGTCCATGGTCACATGCACCAGTTTGCCCAGGAACGTTCTTGCCAGCTCCAGTGACTTGGACATGCACGCACTCAGGGTCGAGGAATTGCCGGCCCAAACAGGGGAATACGATGCTGTGGACGTGCAGCCATTGCTTGCGCCTCCTACGCCCTGGCAGCCCACGCCTCTTCCTCCACGGGCACGGGCACGGAGTTGACCACGTCCCGCAGGATGTCTTTGGGCGTGGCCCCGCGCAGATGGCTCTGAGCCCTGGGGATAATGCGGTGCGCCAGGACAAACGGCGCCAGAGCTTTCACGTCGTCTGGGATGGCGTAGGCGCGGGAGCGGACCGCGGCCAGGGCCTGCGAGGTGTGGTAGAGCGCCAGCATGGCCCGGGGGCTGGCCCCAAGCTCCACCATGGGATGGGAGCGGCTGGCGTGCACCAGGCTGATCAGGTAGTCCTCCACCGGCGCCGCAACGTGCACCTTGCGCACCGCCCTCTGCAGCTCCAGCAGCTCCTCTGCGCCGCAAACAGGCTCAAGGGTTTCCAGCGGGTCGTCTTCCCGGAAACGGTGGAGGATGAGCCTGTCCTCCTCCTGGGACGGGTAGCCGAGGGTGACCTGCATCAGGAAGCGGTCGAGCTGGGCCTCGGGCAGCGGGAAGGTGCCTTCCAGCTCCACCGGGTTCTGGGTCGCGAGCACCAGGAAGGGGCGGGCAAGGGCCATCGTCTCGCCTTCCACGGTCACCTGGCGCTCCTGCATGGCCTCCAGCAGCGCCGACTGCGTCCTGGGCGTGGCGCGGTTGATCTCGTCCACGAGCACCACCTGGGCCATGACGGGGCCCGGGCGGAATTGGAAGGTTGTGGTCTGCTGGTTGAAGACGTACGTGCCGGTAATGTCCGTGGGCAGCAGGTCCGGCGTGCCCTGGACGCGTCGGAAGGTGCAGCCCAGGGAGCGGGCGATGGCCTTGGCGAGGACGGTCTTGCCGGTGCCGGGCACGTCCTGGATGAGGATATGCCCTTCGCACAGGACGGAGACGAGAGCCAGGGTCACGATGTCGCCCTTGCCCACAATGACCTGCTCAATGTTGTCCAGCAGGAGGCGCGACACCTCCGCGACTTTGGTCACCTCTTGCGCTTGGATCATCGTCCTGCCTTGTCTCACCGATTGAGAGCCGTAAGAGTAGCTGGATTCTAGACCCTGGGAGCGTGGCGGTCAACGCGCGCGCAGGTTCGTTAGGGCGTTACACCCCAAGGGCATTGCGGATCGGATGGGTTGCTTATCTCTGATTAGACGTTTTCCGCATGAGCGGTGTGGCCCATAGCCAGAGATTGACAGCCCTTGCAAACGGGACTAGGCTATTCTCTCATGACGGGATGGTAAGGATAGCGTTGTACCAGGTGATACGTGGTGCAACGTAGCAAGCCGCCTGCAGGAGGTGCACATTGGATGTTGGCCTGGTCATTGCAGCCATTGACCTTGTGGTCGGCGTAGTGGTAGCCGCCCTGACGCTCGTCGCCGCTCGCCGGCTTCGGGGAGGCACCCTGGCATGGGTAGCGTACGCCTTGTTTGCAGCGGGCTTGCTCTTCGTGGCGCACGCGGCCGTCGAGGTGTTGGGTTTTGGCGAAGAGCTCTATGCCGAGACGGCGCTTGTCGCAACCCTGGTGCTGGCATTCGCCGTCGTTATTGTGAATATCACGCTCAGCGTTCTAGGAGTGAGACGATGAACGTTGTTGAAGTCTCTTTCTGGGCGGCCTTTGTCCTGGACCTTGCCATCGGCGGGTTCGCGTACTTCTACGTGCTGAAGAGGATGGGGGGGCAGGGGATGCTCTATGGGACAACACTGCTCGTCTCTCTCTCAGCTTTGGTGTTCGGAATCCACCACCTCCTTGAGCTGTTCCTGGAAGATGTGCCCAACGGCGGCGCCATCGCCGAGTCAGTGGAAGGTGTCGCCGCGATACTGCTGGGGCTCGCCGTCTACCGGCTCTATGCCTTGTCCAAGGAGTAATGCAATGCCCAGCGAGCTCGCAACCCAAGCGATCGGTATTCTGTCACCGGTGTTCGGTGAGTTCATGGCCAAGGCAAAGGTAACGGCCGCTTGCAGTCTGGCAGGGCTTGACGTGGAGTCACTGACCAAACTGCAGAAGGCGCAGTTTGCCGAGAAACTGCGACTCACCTGTGTCCGCGCCCTTGGCGAACGCGCAACGAATGAAATCATCACGAAGGTCATGAACCTCTGAACTCTCCGTACCCTCGGGTAATCAGAGCACGGGCAATCATGGTTTGACATGCGAATCCTCTGGCACATGCCGGGTGTGGTCGGCGTCTTTGTTGGCGGCTGCATCGCCCGTGGCGAAGGTTCAAGCTTCCGCGCCAGGGCCCACGCCCACAACTCCACAAAGGACCCGTGGTATGGCTGGGTTTGCATCCGCTCGGCGAGGCGGCTGGGAGACACCGCCCCCTGCGATGACCCGGCGTGGGACGCCATTGTCGTGAAGCCCTCCCGCGTGCTGTGGCACGAATACGCCCACATTCTGACGCCCAACCACTGGCACGACGACGCCTGGCGGCAGGCCATGCGTGACCTGCGGCAGCCCATTCCCGCGCGCTATGCGAAGAAGCCCAGGCCGGTGCGGAGATCAACCTAGCGTAGTGCTGCAACAATCGTTAGTGGGGCGGAGAATCCCATTTCCTCTCCTTGAGGGGAGAGGACTACGGTGAGGGTGAAGCGTTGGCCTTGATACAGGTTACGAAGTGCTGGAATCACGATACCAGCGTCATGTCCTGGCCTGCCTTTGTACCCTGCAATCGGCCTCTGGCGCAGTCGCACACGTTCGTTGTATTTTGAGGCTTCGCCTCCTCTTAACTACCTCCGCCTACCGTCGCCTTACAGAGGATTCGTTCCCCCAATAAACAAAACGAATCACAGATACAAATCCAAGCTAAGAAAAGTCCATGAAAATGGCGAGAACGAATCCCTGCCCCTCCTCCACTCCCCAACTGGCCACTTCCATGGCGCAGACCGCCTGCCCCACCAGCCACCTTGCTCGTATTCCCCAATAGCCCTCGGCGTAATGGTAGAACCCCCGTTCGCCCTGAGCTCGTCGAAGGGCGCTTGCGGGGTTCGACAAACTCACCACGAACGGGCGTGTGCTTTTGGCATGGGAGAACCGAAAGACCCTGACCCCTCCTGTCGCAACAATGACAAGCGGTACCCCCTGCGTTAGAATCTTGGGCTAGTGGACTGCCAGAGGAAGGTGTGACATGCCCATCTACATTCAGTTGATAACGCTCACTCCCGAGGGCCGCGCCCGGGTGCTGGACGACCCGAGCAGCATGCTCGACGCGCAGGAGAGAATCCAGATCCCCGGCGTGCAGCTTCTGGGACAGTACGCGGTGCTGGGCAGCTTCGACTACGTCAACATCGTCGAGGCTACAGATAACGAAGGCATCGCCCTCTTCTCCCTGTACCTTGGCGTCAAGGTGGGCGCTCACGTCACCACGTTGCCAACCATCCCTGCCGGCAGACTTGAGCTGCGCCATGAGCAGGGGACGCCAACCCTGGAGGTTGGAGCCCAGAGAAGTAGCGAGAGTTAGCCGTAGGGGCACGATATATCGTGCCCCTTCCGTTCCGCGGGGGCGCCATGCCAGAGCTAGCAAAAGCAACGTTGCTCGTTGCCTCCAACAACCAGGGCAAGATTCAGGAATACGGGGATCTCCTGCAAGACCTTCCCCTAAGGGTGACGTGGCCTGCCAGAGAAGGGCTGGCGGGCGACCCGGAAGAGACGGGAGCGACGTTTGAAGAAAACGCACTTATCAAGGCCAGATATTTCGCGCGCCTCGCCCCCTGCTACGTTATCGCTGACGACTCCGGCCTGGAGGTGGATGCCCTGGGCGGCGCGCCGGGCATCTACAGCGCCCGCTTTGCCGGTCCAGGAGCATCGGACGCGCAGCGCAACCAGCTCCTGCTGGCGCGGCTCCAGGGTGTGCCATCGGAGAAGCGCGCCGCGCGCTTTCAGTGCGTCATCGCGCTGGTGCGTCCAGACCAGTCCGAGTCCACCTATTGCGGAACCAGGGAAGGGTGTATTACGCTTGAACCCAGAGGCGACCGGGGATTCGGGTACGATCCCGTCTTTTTCGTTCCTGAGCTGGGCAAGACGTTTGGTGAGTTGGAACCAGAGATCAAGAACCGGTGGAGTCACCGGGCCCAGGCCGCAGCCAGGCTGCTGGCAGCCCTGAAAAGTGAACACTTTCGCCCTTCGTGACCATCCGGTAGCTTCCTTCATGCGCCCCGGCTCCTCCACAGTCCCTGGGCGCGGCAACCACCGCACATTTGGAATGTTACCCATGCGCATTACTCCGTTACAGCCTACTTCCGCAGAGCAACGGCCCCGCAAGGGCGTCGTGGATGCATTCGCCCGCCCATTGCGGGACCTGCGCATCTCCGTGACAGACCGTTGCAACTTCCGCTGCGTGTACTGCATGCCCGCGGAGATCTACGGCGAACGCTATGAGTTCCTTCCCAAGCCGCAGCTCCTGACCTTTGAGGAGATCGCCCGCCTTGCCCGCGTCTTCGTAAAGCTGGGCGTGGCCAAGCTGCGCCTCACAGGAGGAGAGCCCCTGGTCCGCCAGGACTTGCACCGGCTGGTCGCCATGCTCAGCCCTCTTGGCGCCGAGGACCTGACCCTTACCACCAACGGGTACCTCCTGCCCCAGCAAGCCCAGGCCCTGAGAGAAGCCGGCCTCAAGCGCATTACCGTGAGCCTGGACACGCTGGACGACGACATCTTTGGCAAGATGAACGGCAGGGGATTCTCCGCGCAACGCGTGGTCGAAGGCATCCGGGCGGCAGAGGAGGTGGGGTTCAGCCCCATCAAAATCAACGCCGTGGTCATGAAGGGTGTCAACGACCACACCATCATAGACCTGGCCCGCTTCTGCAAAGAGAAGGGGTACGTCGTCCGCTTCATCGAGTACATGGACGTCGGGAATCGCAATGGCTGGAAGCTCGACCACGTGGTGCCGTCAAGGGAGGTCGTCCGGCGCATCAGCGAGGCCATGCCGCTGGAGCCTGTGGAAAAGACCTACGCCGGCGAGGTGGCGGACCGGTGGCGGTACGTGGACGGTGGCGGCGAGATTGGCGTCATCTCCTCCGTAACCGAGCCTTTTTGCGGCGACTGCTCCCGCGTGCGTCTGTCCCCCGATGGCCACGTGTACACCTGCCTGTTCGCCGGCATTGGCCATGACCTGCGGACGCCGCTTCGCAGCGGCGTCACCGATGAAGAGTTGGAAGAGCGGGTGCGCGCCATCTGGCGCGTGCGCCAGGACCGCTACTCCGAAGAGCGGACGCTCATGACCGCTCCCATTCCCCGCAAGAAGGTAGAGATGTATCACATAGGGGGCTAACCTTCCCCTGGAAGACTTCTTCTTGCGCCCCGGGGTTGTGCAAAGCTCGTTCTCTGTACTAGCCAATCCTGCTGGGAACTCTTCACGGCACACATCGCCAGCTTCCTTTGCACATCTACCATCTCGAACCAGATGCATTCGAGCAAGGCGCGGAGATGGCCTACCTGACAAGAACGCCACCTGTACCGTTATACTTAGGTTGGCCTGTAAGCCAACGGCCAAAGAGGGACGGGTGGTCGAGAGCCGTCCGTTTTCACTAGAGGAGAGTATCTAGCCCTATGATTACCATCTACACTGACGGGTCTTGCCTGGGCAATCCGGGCCCCGGCGGCTGGGCTGCCGTGGTCGTGGACGAGCAAGGCAACAAGCGCGCCATTGGCGCACACGAGGACAGCACCACCAATAACCGGATGGAGATCACCGCCGCTATTATGGGTCTCCAAGCGGCGCCGGAGCGTTCCGAGGTCGTTGTGTGCTCCGACAGCCAGTACCTGATCAACACCATGGTCAAGGGCTGGAAACGCACCGCCAACGTGGACCTGTGGGAGGTCATGGACGAGGAAGTGGGAAAGCGCCGCGTGAAGTGGGAATGGGCGCGCGGTCATAACGGCAATCGCGGCAACGAGGAGGCCAACGCCCTGGCCGTGCAGTACTCCAAGCTACCGCTGGAGCGGCAACTGAGCCACCTGGATTCCCAGGGCCGCGCCCAGATGGTGGACGTTGGAGACAAACAGGCGACGCACCGGGTGGCGGTGGCCAAGGGGTGCGTTCGCATGCAACCGGAGACGCTGCGCATCATCCAGCAGGGGAAAATGGCGAAGGGGGACGTGCTGGCGGTAAGCCGCATCGCCGGTATTATGGGCGCCAAGTACACCAGCCATCTCATCCCCCTGTGCCATCCCCTGCCGCTGGACAAGGTGGCCGTTGAGCTGGACATAGACGAGGCCCAGAGCGCCATTCACATCACCGCCACTGCGGAGACGGTGGCCAAGACCGGCGTGGAGATGGAAGCCCTCACCGCCGTCACCGTAGCGGCCCTCACCATCTACGACATGGCGAAGTCTGTAGACAAGGGCATGCACATAGACGCCGTGCGGCTGGTGAGCAAGACGGGCGGCAAGAGCGGCGACATCGTGATGGAACGGTAGCCCTCGCCAGACGCGGGAGCACAAGAAGAGAGGCTCCGAGCGATCGCTCGGAGCCTCTCTTCTTGTGCTTTTCGGAAGCGGTTGCCGTTGGCAGACGCGCGCAAACAACGCGCAGCCTAGCAGCTTGACTCACAACCTGCCATCGCCGTTTGCCGCCAGCCCCACGGCTGCGGGCACGGAGCCGGCCAAGAACCGGCTAGGCGCTGCGGACCGCCTTGGCGCTTTGGCGCGCGTCCAAGACCTCGATGCCGTGGCGAATTGTGGTCAGCACGCCGGCCACGTCCTGCTCCAGTTGATACAGGACCTCCTGGGAGTACTGATCGGCGGCCTCTCGGCGCTTCTTGGCCTCGGCCTCGGCGGTCTCCAGCACACGCTTTGCCTTCTGCTGCGCCTCTGCCAGCAGTTGCTCGGCGTATTTCTGGGCCTCCTTGACCACGTTGGCCTCTTCCACCCTGCTGCGGAGCTCGTTCTCAGCGGAGGCCCGGATGCGCCGCGCCTCGTCCAGTCCCTGGCTCAACAGGTCTTCCCGCTTGCGGAGGACCTCCTGAGCCCTGGAGTAGTCATCGGGGACGGTCATGCGGAGCTGTTCAATCAGCTTCGAGAGCTGGTCTGGGTCCACAAGCACCATCTTGCTCATGGGCACCTTGCGCCCCGACGCTGCCAGTTCCTCTATTCTATCAACGATCTCCAATATGTCTGCCAAGGCAGCCCCCTTTCAGCACCGGCCTCCAGCGGTCATGCGGTGCGATACTTTTCCTTCAGCGCAGCAGCAACGTGCTCTGCCACAAGGCTCGTGATGTCGCCGCCATACCGCACCACCTCTTTGATGAGGGTCGAGCTGACGAACTGGTACTCCAGGCTGGTGTACAGAAACACCGTGTCAACCTGAGGCTGCAACTTACGGTTCATCATCACCATAGCAGCCTCGTAGTCCACGTCGGTGATGCTGCGGACGCCCCGCACCATTGCCGCCGCGCCGATCTCCCTGGCGAAGTCAACCGTGAGGCCGCGATAGGGAAGCACCTGCACGTTGGAGAGGTGCGGCACCGCGCGGCAGAACAGGTCAACGCGCTCCTCGGTGGAGAACAGCAAGGTCTTGGACGGGGTGTCAAAGATGCCAACCACAACTTTTTCGAATAGCTTTGCGGCCCTTTCTACGATGTCCTGGTGACCTTTTGTCACAGGATCAAATGTGCCGCTATACAATGCCAGGGGCATTACGTCCCCTCCTCTGAGGGCGTCAGGGCGTATACGGACAGTGACGTATCGCCGTATTTCCTCTGCGTCTTCATGTGCAGGCCGCCGTAGTCTTCCTGGACAGCGTCCCTACTGCCGTGCTCCAGCACCACGACGGCTTCCTGGGCCAGCAGGGGTAAACGCCCCAGCCCATCCATTATCTCTGCCGCGCCTGCCAGTGCATAGGGTGGGTCCAGGAGCACAAGCTGGAACGGCCCTTTGAGGAACCGGAGGGCCTGTTCGACCCTGGCCCGGTGCACCTGCCCTTTGTCGCTAAAGCCGGCGCGCTCAAGATTCTGCCGGATGGCCTGGCAAAGACGGCCGTCCTGCTCCACGAAGTCGCAGGAGGCCGCCCCACGGCTCAGCGCTTCAATGCCCAGCGCCCCGGTGCCTGCGTACAGGTCCAGCGCTCTGGCCCCTTCCACGGCGTCCCGCACTATCTGGAATAAGGCGCCACGTACCCGGTCAGAGGTTGGCCGCAGAGAAGCGCCTTTGGGCGCCGTAAGCGGTATCCCCCGGGCCACCCCGCCAGTGATGCGCACAGTTCCTCTTGGCTACTGGAAAGCCATCCTCCAAACCTTCTAACTGGATGCAGATAATACTAGAAAACGAACAGAAGGTCAACTGATTTCTTGCTGTATTTTCCAGGAATTATTCTATTGTGAACGACCGGCAAGGAGAAAGGCGAAGGGCCGGAACTTTTGGGGCAGCTCCAGGCGCTCGGTTTTCCTGTTCAAAAGGTGCGCTGGGGCGTGGACGCCCTGGGTCACCGGGGAACGGTAGTAGCAGCTATCCCAGCGCTTTGGTGAGCGCCGGTTCCAGCTCCTCGTAGGAGACAAACCCCTCGAACTTGGCCGCTACGTTGCCCTTCGCGTCCAGGACAAACGTCCACGGCTCGCTGGGCAATCGCCACTCCTGGACGGCCGGGGCCACCTTGCCCTTGGAAGGGTCGGTGCGCATCTCCTGCGGGTTGGCGTAGATCTCCACGTGGATGAAGTTCGCCGCTCCCTGGTGCGCCTTCTTGACCTGCTTCACCACATCCACCTGGGGGCCGCAGGTGGCGCTTTCGCAAAAGGCAGGCGTTGCGAAGGTGACAACAGTGGGTTTGCCGGAGCGCGCTGCGTCCGCGATGGTCATGCTGTACAGGTCGGGATCGGGCGAGAGGTCCGAGCTCAGCTCCGCTAGCGATGCGACGTCTTTCGCCGTACGGTTCACCGTGGCGGGAGCGGGCGCACCCAGGGCAGGCGTCGCGCTTTGGGGAGCGACCTGAAAGGTCAGTTGCGCTTGTTGGCCTGCGGCAACACCATCGGTGGGAGCGAGATCGGCCACCCAGAGGCCTGCCTGAGGGGTATCCACCTCTGCCACAAACACGCCTCCTGGACCGGAAGGCCACGGCCTGTAGGCGGCCTGCGCCGTGCCCTGGGGAACGGCAGCGTCGCCTTGGAGGACCGACAGGCGCATATCCACGGCAGACGCCTTGACCGGGGCGGAGTTCTTGTCCAGCAAGGCAAACACCAGGCGGTTCTTGCCTACAGCAATGTCTGAGGTGGCCAACAGCGGCGTGAGGGCCGCCCTGGCGGGGACTGTGGGCATTGGCGAAGAGGCCGGGCCGCCGGAGCAGGCAGCAAGCGCTGCGATCGCAAGGCACACGAAGACAAGCTTTGTGAGGCGAGGAATGGTCATGTCTGGGCAGGCTCCTTTGGGTTCATGCGGTAGATTTCCACGGCGGCGCTGCCCACAGAGGCGTCACGGATGGGAGGCGATGGTTTGATCACCCTGACCCTTACCGCCGTCACAGGGAAGGAGGTAAGCACCCGCTGTGACAGGGCTTCCGCCACCGCCTCCAATAGACGATACGCCGGGCCTTCCAAAACGGATTTGGCAGCCTGGTGCAGCGCCGAGTAGTTGACTGTGTCGGACAGGCTGTCCGAGACCCCTGCCCTGCTCAGGTCGAGATAGACC
>JACQUI010000258.1 GCA_016210395.1 Chloroflexota bacterium
GGGGTGAACGCCTGCTCGACAAACCGGGTCGGGGGAGGAGCCACCTGGGCGGTCACCGCGGCCTCGGTCTTGGTGGGCATCATGCTCCAGGCCATCAGCAGGGCAAAGGCCAGCAGGGCCATGGTTGCCGTGCCCAGCAGCACGTTTCGGACAGTCTTTGTTTCAGCCATTTTGGGAATTCCTCCTTCTTCGTTGTGGGTGGGGTGGGGATGACCATTTGGCGCGACAACGCGCCTATTCCAGGGGCCTTCCTACATACCCGTCCCTCCTTTTTGGGCAGCTAGGGTTGAAATCTACGTGTTTTGTGGTAGTGCTCTTAGGGCTGCCACCTACAAGAATGCTCCAGTCAGGGCAGCGGCAAAAGCCAGAATGCTCCAGAGAGGTTGTCGTGGGGTTCTTTCTAGAGAACAGTACCTGTCCTGCAGAAGACGGCAGTGCGTAGGCCGGCGGAGCCGCAGTACAGGACCGACGCTGGGGAAGGGGAAACCGAGGCCTTCGCCAAGTCAATAGGAGTGAGCAGGCGAGGAGCGGGTGAGGTAGCTGGAAGGAAACCTGGTGCGCCTTCTCGCTATTCAGGGACGGCTGAATCGGCTATAGTAGGCTTCAACCCCAATGCTGCTTCTGACCCACCCGGCAAACTCGTTGGCCCTCCGAAACCCCGCAAAAGGAGCGAACATGGCCACCCAGAAATTCGACTTCAGCAAGTTCATCGCCAGCCACGTGCCCCCGGGGACGCCCCAGCGGCCTGCCGGGCGGGCCAAGTACGACTTCGGCACGGGCTTCCCTGACCCGGACTCCTTCCCCTGGGAGGGCTTGCACGAGGCCCTGGGGCGGGCCCTGAAGGACAAGGGGCGCGACCTTGTGCTGTACCCCGATCCCCAGGGGCATCCCGAGCTGCGGCAGTTCGTCGCCGATAAGCTACGCAGGGAGCGGGGCTTCGCTGTCAGCCCGGACCAGGTGCTCATTACCGGCGGCTCCGGCCCCGCCATCGCCCTCTTCGTGCAGCTCCTCACCAACCCCGGCGACGTGCTGCTGACGGAGGACTTCACCTACGTCGGCACGCTGGGCATCATGCGCAACCTCAGGGCGCGGATCGTGGGCGTGACCACCGACGCCGAGGGCATGCGGCCCGACGCGCTGGAGCAGGCCATCAAGGACCTGGCCCGGCTGGACATCAAGCCCAGGATGGTCTACACGATCCCTTCCTTCCAGAACCCCCTGGGCACCGACATGGGCATTGCGCGCCGGAAGGCGATTCTGGCCGTGGCCCAGAGGTACGGCATTCCCATCTACGAGGACGACGCCTACGAAGACCTGCGCTTTCAAGGCGACCGCTCCCCGGCCATCCACTCCTATGACGACTCGCAGATGATGCTGTACTCCGGCACCTTCTCGAAGATACTGGGCCCGGGAATGCGCCTGGGATTCCTGACCGCGCCCCTGGACCTGCTCCCGCGTATCAACACGATGTACTGGGGCAGGCCGACCAGTGAGTTCGCGGTGCTGGCTGCCCTCTACTATCTGCGCGAGCACCTGGACGACCACGTCTCGGAGATCAGCGGCATCCTGCAGGGCCGCAAGGATACGATGCGCGCGGCCATAGGGGAGTCCATGGGCGCAAGCGCCGTTACGTCGGACCCTGACGGCGGGCTGTACCTTTGGGTAAAGTTCCGCGAAGGGGCCAACGTTGCCGCGCTCATGGAGAAGGCAAGGGCCAAGGGAGTCGCGTATTTGCCCGGCCCCAGCTTCTCGCCCAATGGGGGCGGCGCGAACTGCCTGCGCCTGTGCTTCGGGTACGAGAACCACCAGGGCATCCGCGACGGTATCGCGGCGCTGGCGGAGGTCTTTGCCCAGAACGGCGTGCTGGGCAAGTAATGCGCGTGGGCTTCAATGCCCAAAGCGGCCACAAATTTGTTCCGTACCCTCTGTGTGGCGAAAGCCGTGCCAGATATCCGTAGAGGCAGGTTTCAAACCCGCCCCAATGTCAAATCTGGCGACTACGCAAAGCACCCACGCCGAAAATTCGATGGCCTTTGTGAGACAAACGCTGCGCCTCGTGACTCCGCCGGATCGCCCGTCACGGGCTTGCGCCCTGGCGCGTTCGTTTCGCCTCCCGGACAAACAGCGCCACCCCAAGGGCGCTGAGGGCCACCAGCGCCGCGTTGGTGTTCAGCGCCCAGCCGAACGACGCCGTATCGGCCATCCACCCCAGCAGCACCGGCCCGATCATGCCGCCCACGTCCCCGAAGCTCCGGAACAGCCCAATCGCCAGCCCGCGCCCGCCTTCCGGCGCCAGGTCCGCTACAAAGGCCGCAGGCGCCGGGCCGACCACGCCCGTGGCCAAGCCCAGCATGACCGCCGCCGCCAGGAAGGTCCAGAAGCTCTGGCAGAAGATGAATGCGGAAAGCGACGCGGCCGTCATGAGTGCGCCGGGAATCATCAGCGCCTTGCGCCCGTACCGGTCGGCGAGCCAGCCTGCGGGAATCACGGCGAAGAAGTTGATGAGCGCCATGACGGTGAAGATCACCCCCAGCGGCCCCGGCCCCAGACCCGCCTGGGCGTCTCCAACCAGCGGCAGAAGGCTGCCGCGCCCGCCGTTGCGCGTGAACACCACCATGAAAAAGTACGAGGCGACCATGACGAAGTCCAGGCTGGCAATCAACGCCAGCAGCGTCTTGAACGTTCTGGGGCCTTGGCGCCGTTCCTGGGGCCGGCCCCTGCTGCGGGCTGTCCGGGGCGCGCCGCCCAGCTTGGACGTCTCAGGGAGCTGCAACATGGCCCACAGCAGGCCCAGGGCGGAAAGCCCCGCCAGGATGTAGAACGCCGCGCGGTATCCCCAAAGCTCCGCCGCAAAGCCCCCCAGCGCAGGCCCTATGCTGCTGCCGAACAGCAGGCTGCCCTGCTGGTAGCTCATGTACCGGGCGCGGTTTTCGGTTGTAGAGATGTCTGCAAGTGTGGTGAGCGCGCCTGTGAGGTAGATGGCCGATCCCACGCCGGTGAAGAAGCGGTAGACCACAAGCTCCACAAAGCTGTGGGACAAGGCCATGAGCACCGAGGACACGGTGATGATGAGCAACCCGCTGATGAGGACGATGCGCCTGCCGTACCGTTCCGCCACCACGCCCGCGGGCACGTTGAAGAAGATGCGCCCCAGGCTGAATACCGCCACCGTGACGCCGATCATGGCCATGCCGATGTCGAACTCCTTGGCGAGGAGCGGCAGCACCGGGGAAATGATGCCCTGGCCCATCATGGTGACGGCGGTGGTCACCATGATGGCTATGACTGTTTTGTAGGAGCGGAAGAACTGACGAGGGTGGGTAGCGATGGACATCATCCGATAACCGGCCTTGTTCGGCGAACGCTGTGCCTGCGTAGCGTAGCACCAACGGAGACGGCCCGCCAGTGGCTACGGGAGATACAGGAAAGGAGTATACTGCACGGTTGATATCGGCATTTTCAGGAGGTAAACACGTGGGTCTTTTTGACAAGGTCCTGGGCAAGGGCGACGCCGTCTCACTGAGCAAGCCCGAGGGCATGGCTGCCATTGCAATCGCAGCCGTGGCCGCGGACGGCGACATCAGCAACGAGGAAGTAAACCGGGTGGCCATTGACCTGGCGACTCTCAAGGCCTTCCGCAGCTATGACATGCGGGAAATGGGCAACACCCTGAACAAGGTGGCAGGCCTGATCAAGCGGAGGGGCCCGGCTCCCGTTCTGGCGGCCGCCAACAGCATCCTCCGCAAGGAAGAGAAGGAGAGCGCCTTCTTTGTAGCAGCCGACCTTGTAGTCGCCGATGGTGTAGTGGAGGAGAAGGAAAGGGAGTTTCTTGAAGAGCTCCAGAAGACGCTTCAGGTTGAGGACGAGACTGCCCTGAAGATCGTGGAAGTGGTGTCCATCAAGAACCGGGCGTAGGAGATTGAGAGCTATGGCAGGGGCGAGGCGTCTTGCTCCTGCCGGACGCGACCTGCGCTAGAGGGAGGTAGCAGTTGAGCAAGGATAACGCCAAACGGTGGGGTCTCATTGGACTTCTGGCAGTGGCGCTGGCTGCCATTGCCTACCTGTTCTATCGCAAGAACAAGCAGAAGCCAACTGCGCCGTAGCAGCCATTCCCCCAAGAGGATGAGGCAGGCGCCTTAACGCGCCTTCGCCACCCAGACCATTTCCGTGCTGGCCTCATCCAGCGGCTCGCAGTCAAAGCCCTCATAGACGTCAGCGACCTCGAACCCGTTGGCGGCCAGCAGGTGTTGCATCTCGAAGCGGTAGATGTACCGAAGCTGGTACTCCACGTGCATCGTGCGCAGCAGTTCCCCACGCTCGTCCAGCTCCTCAATGATGTTCCGCGCAGTGATGACCTGGTTGTAGGTATCGTAGCCGTTCTGCTCGCCGATGAGCAGCCGGTGACTTGTCGCCGGGTCAACCCGTTCGCGCCCGAAGACCCGGACGCCAGGCTCACGCAGGATGCGATCTGCGTCCGGCACGAAGAGGTCAATGATAACGCGTCCTTCCGGGGCAAGGTGCTCCTTGATGGCGGCCAACGCCTGTGCCTGGTCAGCCACTGAAAGCAGGAGCTGGAAGGAACGGAACGGGACGATGACCAGGGGGAAGCGCCGGCCCAGGGAAAAGCGTCGCATGTCGCCGCGAACGAACCGCAGGCGGCCTGGCGGCAGCTTGCAGCGCTGCGCCTTTGCGCGGGCGATGGCCAGGAGCTTGGGGGAGCTGTCCAGGCCAACGACGGGTATGCCTGCCTGCGCCATTGGAATGGCCACGCGGCCTGTCCCGCACGCAAGCTCAAGCACCGGCCCGCCGGACCGCTGTGCCTCGGCTATCCAGAACGGGATGTCCTCCGTCTGCTGATGGACGGCGTCGTACAGGCCGGCCCAGGCGTCACCGTAGTCGGACACGCTGCTCCTTTGCCCCTGTGAGGCATGTTCCCGTTCGCCCTGAGTTTGTCGAATGGCGGAAGTGTTGGTGGTTCGACACGCTCACCACGAACGAGAGGTTGCGTCAAGAAGTGTGTAAATACGTTTAGGCGGCGACCTCTTCGCAAATCGATTCTTCTGCCAACTTTCCGTCCACGAACCGGGTTCCCCGCGCTACAGGGGCAGCCATTCCGCTCCCTTGAGCTGCCGGAAGTGCTGCTCCCCGACCATCAGGAGCTTCCAGATCATGGCTGTGGCCCAGTCCACTCTCTTATACGTTTGGCCGCATCCGTCCTCAGCCGCAGGGCGCGAAGGGCGACTCCACGGGGTTGCTGCTAGTCAGGTGCTGCCAGTGGGCCTTGCCGCCTATCCGTAGTGCCGAACGGGGCGGAGTACCCTAAAGAACCACCGAAGTATACACACGTTGATCACAGAGGCATTGCCAGCATTGAGAAGCGGCGGCTAAGGTGCCGGAGCAACTTCACGCCGGTAAAGCCCATTTTCTACTTCGCTAACGAGCAAGCGATATAGGTAGCTCCGCCGAGTTTGGCAGTCCGCTAGCAGATCTTCTTCTGTGCTGGCCGGCCGCTGGAAGCTCGGCGCGGAAGACAGCGGGGAGACGATTAGCTGTCCTGTCTCTCCCTCCGTCATAAAAATGCCCCTGTGGACCATGTTCCCCACAATGAGCTCAGCCGCAGAGTTCCCGGGAAAGAAACTATAGGAGCCCAGCCAATCGTAGACGCTGTCGGCGAGATCCTTCCCTGAGTGCGTGAGAATATCATCCTCGAGCGACGGCGTGGGCCAACGTGCCGATCCGATATGGATTCCCCGGACGCGCTTTTTGGTCAGACGTCCAAACAGGTACTCGCTCTCATATGCCTCCAATCTCAGAGCCCCGGCCTGTTCGTTGGCCAATGCTGCCAGCACTATCGCCAGATGGGCCGCTCTCGTCCTCCCGCGATAGCCAAGGGCAAAGTGCTTGTAGATATCCTCGTAGGCGCCAAAAGTGATCATGTTGCCAGCCATGTGGAGGGGCGGGCCCTGCCAACGAAAGCGGAGGTCGCGAGAACCCAAGGTGCGAAGAAAGAAGCGCTCGCTGCTTGTCAGTTCCATACGGTTTGTTCTGTAACCCCCGTTTGATGAATATTGCAGATACAGCTGGGGCAGAAGATCCCGGACCTGCGGGCTGAAGTGTTTGAAGAGCAGCAGGACCCGGCTGGTGAAACGATCTGCGGCTGCGCGGATCCGCGGCCGGCGTACCTGGATAGTCCCCGCGCCCAGGGTCAGCGAGCGAGGCTTTGCGTGGCCGTTTCGGTACCCCTGGCTTTCCTCCAATGGGCCGCGGCGGGCGGACTTGGCTCGCCCCAAGAACTCCGTGACCTCCTCCTCCAGGATGCCCTGGATGAGCTATTGGACTGCTGGCGCACCCACTGCTCCAAGTCTTCCCATCCGGCCCTTCGACGGCGTATCGTTCCTCACGGCGGTGTGTCCTCCTTGGGCCTCGAGCCCGTTGCTTTGATCAGCTGGAGGATACGCCGCCCTTCCTGGTATTTACACACTTGCTGAGGATACCTCCACGAACGAATTACGCTTCCGCCCTGAGATTGCTGGCGGCGGCCAGAAAGCGCGCCACCTCTTTGCGGGAGCGCAGGCGGTAGATTCGCCTGCCGTGGGAAGCCTCTTCCATAAGGCGAAGCACCTCCGGGCGGCTGGCTGTGGGGTAGGCCCAGATCCAGCGCAAGAAGCCCAGGTCTAGCTTCTCCGGGCAGCCTGGGGCCATATCCGGCCGCTGCTTTCCTCTGAACTGGAGCCTCCGCTTCACCACCCGCCACAGGCACAGCCGGCGAGGCAGGTCCAGGAACACGATGGCATCGGCAGCGGCGAAGCGAAGGCCCATCGTCCCACCGTAGTTGCCGTCGATTACCCACCGTTCGCCCTGCACGATCCGTTCCACGGTGGCGCGCCACTCTTCCCTGGACGGCTCCACCCACCCGGGCTGCCAGTGCACCGTGTCCAGATGGATGACCGGCAGGCCGAGTACATCGCCGAGCTGCCTGGCAAGCGTGGACTTGCCTGCGCCGGCCGAGCCAACGACGGCCACTCGTTGCATGGCGCGCCCCTACTCCCTGGCGAGCGATTGCAGCGCCTGGCGCACCTGCTCCTCCAGCGGCAGTCCGTTGACATCCTTCAGGGCAGCCACTGCACGCTGCGCCTCGGCGGCGGAGTAGCCCAGCGCCAGGAGGGCGGCCGCCACGTCGTTGCTTGCCGAGGAGAGGGTCACTGCTGCGGCCTCCCACTCCTTTTGCAGCTTGGATTGCAGGTCAATGACAATCCGCCCCGCCGTGCGCTTGCCGATGCCATGCACCGAGGACAACAGGTCTGCGTTGCCGGAGACGATGGCCGTCGCCGCTTCGTCCGGCGAGAACGCGCCCAGGAGCGAAAGGGCGAGCTTGGGGCCAACGCCGCTGACGCCCAGGAGCGCGTCGAAGAGCCGCTTGCCCTGAAGGGTAGGAAAGCCATAGAGCACGGGGGTCTCGTCGCGCACCAGCAGCGTCGTGTGCAGCGTCACGGCGTCGCCCACGTTGCCGATGGTCTCGGTGACCGGCGCGGGCACGTAGACCAGAAAGCCGACGCCGCCCACGCCCACGAGGAGGTGGCCGTCGCCGATGGCAAGCAAGACGCCTGTGAGAGATGCGATCACGGGAGAAGCATACCCTCTTCCCGCAGCGCCTGCCAGTGGCACAGGGCCACGGCCAGGGCATCCGAGGCGTCGGTAGGGGTGGGCAGGGAAGAGAGCCGCAGGTGGAATGCCACCGCCTGCTGGACCTGGTCCTTGGTTGCCGCACCGTTGCCCGTCACGGCCAGCTTCACCTGACGGGGCGAGTAGCCGGCCAGGGGGACGCCTTTCTGCGCCGCTGCCAGGAGCGCCAGGCCCTGCGCCTGGCCGATGGCGAGCGCGGTGCGGACGTTGGCCGAGACGAACGGCTCTTCAGCGGCGGCGTGGGTGGGATGGTGGCGCTCCATGATCTCAAGGAGCTGGGTGTGAAGGGTGTAGAGGCGCTGGCCCAGGGGCAAACGGCCAGACGCTGCAAGGACGCCCCAGGCCACGGGCGCTGGGTCGTCGTCGCCGACGGTCAAAACGGCATACCCCATGCGCAGCGTGCCGGGATCTATGCCTAGGATGCACAGGGATGGCATGGGAACCCCTTTGGGCGCCGACAGTCGTAGGGGCACGATATGCCGTGCCCCTACGTAGAGCCGTCATGCGCAGGCAAACGCCGCGCTAGCTCGCCTTCTGGTACTCTTCCAGGGCGTCCTCAGGGAAGTCGGCGCTGGTGTACACGCGCTGGACGTCGTCCAGCTCTTCCAGCTTGTCCAGCAGCCGGAGGGTCTGAAGCGCAGCCTTGACGTCCACGGCCACGGTCGTCTTCGGCACCATAGACAGCTCAGCGCGCGTGATGGCCGCGCCTGCGCTCTCCAGCGTCTTGCGCACCTTATCAAACGCGACTGGCGACGCGCGGATTTCCAGGGTTTCGCCGTCCTGATCGAAGTCCTCTGCGCCGGCGTCTATGGCCAGCAGCGTCAGCTCGTCTGCCTTGGACCCGGACGCCGCCACGACGATGACGCCGCGTTGCTCGAAGTTCCACGACACCGAGCCGCGCTCGCCCAGGTTGCCGCCGGCTTTAGAGAAGACGCTGCGTATTTCCGCAACAGTGCGCGTGACGTTGTCCGTAACGCCTTCCACAATGATGGCTGCGCCACCTGGGGCGTACCCCTCATAGGTCACTTCCTCCAGCGCCGCCTGGCCTTCGCCGGTCCCTGCGCCCCGCTGTATGGCGCGTTCGATGTTCTCCACCGGCATATTGCTTTCTTTGGCCTTCAGCACCGCCAGGCGCAGCCGGACGTTCATCTCAGGGTCGGGGCCACCCGATCTCGCCGCCACGACGATTTCCCGGGCTAGCTTCGTAAAGACCTGGCCCTTGATCGCGTCCATCGCGCCCTTTTTCCGCTTGATATTCGCCCACTTGGAATGGCCAGACATGTCGCCACCCCTACAATTCAATTCGATTCTCATCTGGAGTGTAGTGAAGGGGCTTCACGGTGTCAATCTGCATTCGTGTTCAGTTTGCCTTGGCTCGCTGCACCTGCTATCCTCTTGGGGTTGTCCCAGCGCCCAACAAGCAGGCCCAAAGCAGGAAGGAAACCAATGGAAGTAGCCAGCGGTGTTTTCCAGTTCAAGATACCTATGCCCGTCAACCCCGCCATCCCCGACGGGGGTCTGCGCTACACCCTGGTGTACGCCGTCAAAGCCCCACAGGGGTGGGTTGTCATTGATGCTGGACTAAACACCGACGACGGCTTCAATGCCTTCACCGGCTTCCTCAAAGAGGCGGGCATCAACCCTCATGACGTGAAGCTGGTCTTCATCACTCACGGGCACGCAGACCATGCCGGGCTGGCCAACCGCTTCAAGGAGTACACCGGCGCGCCCATTGCCATCCATCGCCTCGACGCCGCCGACCAGAACCCCATGGGCCGGCGGGACCCCGAAGCCACACGCAGCATCATGCTGCGATACGGCGTCCCCGAGGACGAGATACGCCAGGGCTTTCTCCATCGCCCCGGCGACCACGGCCAGGTCAACCGGAGCCGGGATATCAACCCCTGGCAGTCCTCGGCGATCAAGGTGGACATGGTCCTGGAAGGGGGTGAAGAGTTGCTTCCCGGCTCGGAGCTGTGGACCATCTGGACCCCGGGCCACTCCGCCGGGCACCTTTGCGTCCATGACCGCCGCCGCAAGGTGCTCTTCACCGGCGACCATTTGCTGCCCATCATTACGCCTCACGTGACGCTCTTCCCCGGTGAAGAAGGCGATCCTCTGGGCGCTTTTATGAAGGGCCACCAGGAGCTACGGAAGCTGGACGCCGCCACCGGCTTTCCTGCTCACGAGTTCACCATCACAGACCTGAAGCTGCGCATTGACCAGATCCTGCACCACCATCGCGAGCGCATGGACGAGGTGCTGGGCACCATGCGCGATGGCCCCAAGACCGCCTGGCAGGTAGCAGCCAACATCAAGTGGAACGTTGCCCCTTGGCCCGAGCTCAACGCTTGGACCCGGCGCGCGGCCATGATGGAGACGCTCTCCCACCTCCAGCACATGATGCTGCAAGGCGAGATCGTCAAGCAGGAGACCGGCCAGATGGTCACCTTCGCCAAGGGATAGCGCCGGCCCATTGCCGCGGCAGTCATGTGGGGACGCCTATGGAGCTAACCAGTGATCTCTTCCAGGCACAGGTGGTTATTATCTACCTCCGCCGCGTCCAGATGGCGCTGTACATAGACCGCCGCGTCACCAGGGACGAGGGCCCGCTGGCACGGCTGGCGGCGGAGGCGGAGCTATTGCTGGAAGGCAGGGATGTCCGCTTCCCGCTTACCCCCGTGGCCGTGGCGGAGATCGAGCGCCGTCAGTTCCGTTCGCCGGACCCGGTGACGCACAGCGCCTACTTCGCCCAGCTCAAAGAGCACCTGGAAGACAAGGTCAGGAGAGAACGGCCACTGCTTCCCGCGCCGGCCCTTTTGTGCGTCGCCCCGCACTACGCCCCCATCATGGTCCTCGCCCACAACCGGTTCTTCCTGCGTATGGTCGAACAGACTGCCGGCCAGGAACACCCGGCCTTCATCCCGTACGTCAAAGACCTGCTCCGCCAGCTCTATGTTCAGGAGTTGGAGCGGCCTGAGGCCATCCGCCAGACGAACCTCGACCGCCTCATCAAAGACTTTGCCAGCGCAGAGGAGTGGGCGGTCTTCGCCAGGCCGGAAGGGTAGCATACACGAGCGCGTGAGCACTACGTGGACGACTCCACAAGCCTGGCGTGGGGGACTTCGTCCGGAGAAACGGGCCGGACCTGGTCAGGCGTGAGGGCCACCAATGCGATGGTCTCTCCGGCAAAAGTGATGAACTCCACCTCGTACGCTTCGCCGCCGGAATGCTCCAGCACTATTGTGCCTGTAACACCGCTCTTGAGGCCATGCTCCGGCAGGTCAACGGTCAGGGCGACCACATCCAGTTCCTTCATCGTCTTGTTCCCTCCCTGGTCGGGTAGGCCGTGACCAGACGCGGCGCATCGTCAACGTTCTTAACTATCCAAACGGCGCCAACGAAAGGAACGACGTCCGTCAGGACAGTCCAAAGCGCTCAGTGCAGTGGAGTACATGCCGTCAGACCAAGGGATAACCCTTTCGACCTCGTGGTCGTTTGCGTGCTTGCGAAGGGCAAACGCCATGACCTCCAACGATGAGGCAGAAAAACCAAACGCCAGGAAGAACGCAGCTTTGAACCTGCCGTCAGGGTGGGTCAGGGACAGCAGGTACTTCGTGACCTTGGCTTCCGGCACGAGTGCCCGTTCCAGATTCGGGAGCTTCACCCCTGCCTATTTGCGCTCCACCAGTTGGATGAGTATGCCTTTTGTGGAACGCGGGTGGATGAACACCTGGTCGCCGGGCTTGTCGCCGCCGATGATCTGCACGCCCTTGGCCTTTAGGGCCTTCACCCGTTCCGCCATGTCCTTCACTGCCAGGGCGATCAGGTACACGCCTTCGCCACGGCGCTCCAGGGCCCGTCCTACTGGGGTATCGGGCCCCAGGGGTTCCGACACCTCAATCGTGCGGCCGTCGTCGGTATGGAAGAATGCAGAGGTGATGCCCTGGGGCTGCAGGACGGCGGTGCGCTCGTAGGTGAAGCCCAGCGTGTCCCGGTACGTGGCGGTGGCCTGCTTCAGGTCCTTTACCGCAACGACGACGTGGTCCAGCCACCGGTACGGGCTGTCCGGGTGGTGGTTGTGCGCTGGGGCGGGGGCATCAGGCCAGCCGCGCTGCGTAAGCTGGATGAACAGGCCGTGGGGGCATCGTGGATGGATGAAGACCGGCCCGCGCGGGGCTTCGGTGTTTACCAGGCGCACGCCCTTGGCGGAAAGCTCCTTCTTTGTGGCCTCCAGGCTGTCTATCTCAATGGACAGCACGTAGAAGCCTTCGCCTCGGCCCTGGATGGAGCGGTCAACGGCATTGTTCGGCTCCATGGGCTCGATGAGCGCCAGGAAGCGCCCATCCTCATAGGCGAAGAAGGCCTGGTAGATGCCCATGCCGGGCGACTGCCCCAAGCGGTCGAACTTGAAGCCGAGCTGGTCCCGGTAGACGGGAATGCTCTCCTCTCTGCTCTTAACAGCGATGGCAAGGTGGTCCAATGCCTTGTAACGCACGTTGGCCTCCCCAGCAAAAGGATGGGCGTAGTGTACTACAAAAAAGTGCTTAGTTCTTGCTGCTCACTGCCTTCACCGCCTCGTGTCCCAGCCGCAGGAACTCGGGGTTGTTCCGAGACTCGGCCACTGTGCGACAACTGGCAAGGAACATCTCCAGCGCATCTTCTCTGCCTCGACTCCCCAGTGCTTCCATAATCTGCTCGACGGCAGGCCTGTCTCTTCGGCCAGCCCTGAGAAGCTTGCCACTCCTTCCCGATAGCGGTCAACGGCCCACTGCAGGAGGACCTGCTGCGCGCGCTCCGCCCCAGCCTTTCCCAGGAATGCGCCGAGGACTGTCGGACGAGCTTAGCCGCTTTCTCAACCTTTTTGCTTGGCTTTGTCGTCTAGCCGTACTGAAATGGTCTGCTTTTTCCTAGTAGCCATACCATTCCTCTCCTCCCATTCATCCTTCCAAGATGCGCCAGCGGAGGCCCAGAAACATCTCCATTAGCGGAACATGTCCCGCTGCGGGTCGCGAAGCAAATCGCGTACTCTGCCGTTGGATGGCGTGTAGGCATAGCCGCGCACGATTGCCACGGGCACCATGTCCACTTTGCCCATGACCAGCTCTGCCGCGGAAGCAATCTCGTCCACCACGGCGATGGCCGAGGCGTGGAGCTCGTGGCCGTAGGTGTCGGTAGTGCCCCGGTAGTCCTTGAGCACGCCGATTCCCGCCGAGCCGATGGCGATGTTCATCAGGCCTTCGCGCCAGGGGCGGCCCCAGGAATCGGTGATGATCACCGCCACCTGCGCGCCGGTTGCCTGACGCACCTCTTCGCGGATGCGCGCGGCTGAGGCGTCGGGGTCTGCGGGCAGCAGCGCCACCACGCCGCTGCCGGGGATGTTGGAGGCGTCCACGCCGGCATTGATGCAGTGGAAGCCGTGGTGGGTTTCCACCAGCAGCACGCCCTGGTCCATGCGCGAGACCCGTTTCGATTCCCGTAGCGCCAGCTCAATGAGGCGCGGGTCTCGACCGTACTGCAGCGCCCACTCGGCTGCAAGGTGGGAAGGCGTGACGCCGGCCAACTCGATGAGCCTGCCCTCCGCCTTGGAGACCACCTTCTGCGTCACCACAAGGATGTCGTTTTCCTGCAGTGGTGTGCCCTGGGCCTGGGCTGCACGCAGGATAAGGGGCGTGAGGTCCATGCCCGGCTGGACCTCCGGGAGGCCACGGACGCCGATGATGCGAATCTCCATGCGAAGCTGCTCCTCTGCACACCAGTCTCTGCCCGAAAAGGCCAACCGCCGCGGTCCGAACCCCTCTCCAAAGGCACCTCATCATACAACCGCACGCATCGCCGCGCTATCTGCTGTTTGTAGACTGCATGCAGTATCTACTGCTAAACTGCACATGTCGGAGGACTCCATGACTGCGCAGAAATCACGCTTCACCATTGACCTTGACCCCCTCTTTCAGCGCCGTCTGAAGGCAACGGCTGCGCTGAAAGGGATGACCATGCGCGAATACTGCCTTCTGGCAATCGAAAAAGAGCTGGCCAGGGACGAGACTGGCGCCGTGCAGGCTTTGCCCTTCGGAGAGGAGGCGCTGGACCGCCTTGACGCTTTGCGAGACTTGATCTTCCAGGGCCGGACACTTGAGGGAGACTCGGTAGAACTCCTCCGGGAGGCAAGGGCTGAAAGGACAAAGGCCCTATGAGTGGCTTTGCCGTTGTCGACGCGAACGTTGCAGCCAAGTGGATTCTAAGCGAGGTCCTGAGCCCTCAAGCCAGTGCTCTCAAACGTTCCTGGGCAAGAGAGGAAGTGCAGCCTGTGGCGCCCTACCTCATGCCGGCAGAGGTTGCCAATATTCTGCGCAGGCGTGTCGTTCGTGGAGAGCTGTCCTCTGAAAATGCAACAGCTCTCATGGATACTTTGATGGCTTCGGGGATTGAGTTGCTGGAGCCGTCAGGTCTACACGGGAGAGCGATTCGACTGGCGCACGAGCTTCGCCAGGACGCGGCCTACGACGCTCACTACCTTGCGCTGGCCATTGCGCTGGAATGCGACCTGTGGACAGCGGACCACCGTTTCTACCTCGCCGCTAGCCCATCCCACAGCCGGGTGCGATGGCTTGGGACGTTCTCGTCGTAGGCCGCGATGCCACGGGCCTGTAAGGCTATCCTTGCCCGTGCTATACTCACCCCGCTCGAACGCTAACGCTGCGGCCTCTGCGCCGCGCTCCCGAGGAGGGGACATGGATATCTTTCGCAGCCTTCACTTCATCCCCGGCAACCGCCAGGACATGCTGACCAAGTCGGGAACGCTTCCGGCGGACGTCCTGGTGCCGGACATGGAAGACTCGGTGCCCGACGGCCAGAAGCAACAGGCCCGCGAACTGATCAAGAGCCTGCTGCCAACCCTGGCCCAGAAGGGCCAGCTTGTGATGCCGCGCATCAATGCCCTGAACACGGGCCTGGCGGCCGACGACCTGGCCGCGATTGTTGGGCCGCACACCTACGGCGTCACCGCTGGCAAGGTGGAGTCCCCCTGGGAGATCCAGGAGCTGTCCAAGATCCTGGACGGCCTGGAGCGCAAGGCTGGACTACCCATCGGGCACACCAAGCTGGTGCCCTGGCTGGAGAACGCCAAGGCTGTGCTCAACGCCCATGCCATCGCAAGCTCATCACCCCGCATTGCCGGCGTCGCCTTCGGCGCGGAGGACTTCACCGACAGCATGGGCGTGGAGCGCACCGACACCGGCGCGGAGCTTGCCTACCCCCGCGCCGCCGTGGCCGTGGCCGCTCGCGCCGCAGACGTGCTTGCCATAGACACGCCCTACGTCAACTTCCGCGATACGGAAGGCCTGGCGCGGGAGATCAAGTCGGTCCTGCCCTTCGGCTTCAAGGCCAAGTTCTCCATCCACCCCGTGCAGGTAGAGGTCATCAACAAGCTGTTCAGCCCGTCGGAGGAAGCCATCGCCTACGCCCGCCGTGTGATAGCCGCATGGGACGAAGCGGCGGCCAAGGGCGTCGGCGCCATTGCGCTGGACGGCAAGATGATAGACGTGCCCGTGGTGAAGCGAGCGCGCAGCCTGCTGGCGCTGTCAGAGGGCATGGCGAAGAGTTAGCGCGCTAGAGGCAATCTTCATGTAGGGGCGCAAGGCCTTGCGCCCCTACGCGTCCGTCACAATGCAGTCGCTTATGCCACAGCTTCCCCTTGATTCCATCCTCCTGGAAGGCATGGCCTTCTATGGCTACCATGGCGTCAACCCGGAGGAGCGCGCCCTGGGCCAGCGGTTCGTGGTTGACCTCCAGGTCTACCTCGACCTGAGCAGGGCAGGGGCCTCGGAC
>JACQUI010000264.1 GCA_016210395.1 Chloroflexota bacterium
ACGCTGGACGACTTCGTGCTGCTGAAGTCGGACGGCTTCCCCACCTACCACCTGGCCAACGTAATAGACGATCACTTCATGCGCGTCAGCCACGTGATGCGCGCCGAGGAGTGGCTGCCCAGCACGCCAAGGCATCTCCTCCTGTACGGCGCGCTGGGCTACGAGCCTCCCATCTTCGCACACCTGCCCATGATCCTTGGGCCGGACCGCTCCAAGCTCTCCAAACGCCACGGCGCCACGGCGCTGTTGGACTACCGGGACATGGGCTTCCTGCCCGAGGCGATGGTCAACTTCCTGACCCTGCTTGGCTGGTCCCTGGACGACAAGACGGAGATCATGTCCCGGGAAGAGCTTGTCCGCAACTTCTCCATCGAGCGCATCAGCAAGGCCCCGGCCATTTTCAACATCGAAAAGCTGACGTGGATGAACGGCACGTACATCCGCCAGTTGCCGCAGGACGCGCTGGCGGAGCACCTGGCCGAGGTGCTGGCGAAGCACGTCCAGGCCAAAAAGATTGCCGTGGAGATGCCTCCCACCAAGGAGGCGCTGCTGCCCATCGTGCCGTTGGTGCAGGAGCGCCTGCATCTGCTGGTCGCCGAGAGCGCAGGCCCGAAAGACCCAGGAGCGTGGGACCTGTGCAGCTTCTTCTTCACCGAGCCTGCCTATGGCGATGCGCCGTTCAAGAAGGTCAACCTGCCTCAGGAGGAGAAGCGCCGTGCGCTGGCCGCGGTGGCCTCCGCCCTGGAAGGCCTGGCCGATTTTGGCGCGCAGCCCCTTGAAGGGACGCTGCGGCCTCTTGCCGAGACGCTTGGGCTGAAGACGCGCGACCTCTTCATGCTCATCCGCATCGCCGTAACAGGCACGGAGGTTGCCCCGCCGCTCTTCGATACCCTGGCCGCCCTTGGCAAGGATCGCTCCCTGTCGCGGCTTCGGGATGCGGCGGGCCACATTTCCTGAGGAGGTCGCAAGTAGTCTGATAGCGACTGACAAGACACGTTTGCTGTCATGCTGAGAGCATTTGAAGAATTGACCGCGCTTATCAGCGAATACGGCGGCCCGCAGTGTCATTCTGAGCCATGACGGTAGTCAGGCGAAGGCCGTTACAACGCTCCTTTCTGCCTAGGCGGTTAGTCTTCATTGGCACAGGCCTTAGATTCTTCGCGAGGCGGTCGCTGATGATGCCAGTCGTCGTTTGACCGCCTCGCTCAGAATGACAAATGCTATCCACCGCGCCGCGAGACATAGGCACATACCGGCAATGCAGTCCCTTTCCCCCGAGCAGGGGAAGGGTAGGATAAGGGGTGTTCACCATGCCCATCATTGACCTTCGCAGCGACACGGTCACCAAGCCCACGCCGGAGATGCGGCGCGCCATGTACGAGGCGGAGGTGGGCGACGACGTGTACGGCGAGGACCCGACCGTGAACCGCCTGGAGGCCATGGCCTCCCAGCGTATGGGTAAGGAGGCCGCGGTCTATGTGGCCAGCGGCACCATGGCCAACTTGGTCTCCGGCCTCACCCACTGCGGGCGCGGCGACGAAGCGGTCGTGGGCCACCGCTCCCATATGCTGCTCTACGAGGTGGCCTCGCTGGCGGCCTTCGGCGGCGTCCAGATGCGCTCCGTCCCCAACGACGACCGTGGCATGCTGGACCCCAACACGGTCGAGTGGGCCATGCGTCCCGATGACGCGCATCAGCCGCGCACCGCAATGGTCGCCGTGGAGAACACACACAACCGGTGCAGCGGCGGCGTCCTGGACGCCGAAGACATCGGCGTGCTGGCCGAGATTGCCCACCGCCACGGCGCGCGGTTCCACATAGATGGCGCGCGCATCTGGAACGCAGCCGTAGCCCTGGGCGTCCCGCCTGCGGAGCTGGCCCGCCCCGCCGACACCGTCAGCTTCTGCCTGTCCAAAGGCCTGAGCTGCCCCGTCGGATCAATGGTGTGCGGCAGCAGCGAGACAATCCAGCGGGTGCGCAAGAACCGCAAGATGGTGGGCGGAGGCATGCGCCAGGCGGGCGTCATCGCCGCGGCAGGCATCGTCGCGCTGGAGACCATGGTAGACCGGCTGGCGGAAGACCACGACAACGCCAAACGTCTCGCTCGTGGCCTTGCCCGCTTGCCGGGCATCGGCCTGGACCCCAGCAGGGTGCAGTCCAACATCGTCATCTTCGACGTGCAAGATCGCCCTGCTGAGGCGTTCATCGCGGCGCTGAAGGAGAAGGGCGTTCTTGCTTCCTTCCCTGAGGGCGGGAGGGTGCGCATGGTGACACACTACGGCATCAACGCAGAAGACATTGACGAAGCGCTCAACGTCGCCGAGTCCGTATCCCGGGGCAAAGTCAGTGGCCGCAGGTAGCGCGCTTCCACGCCGGGAAAGCAAACAGGCGTGCTTGCCCCGCCTGTTTCTTGCTTTTGAGAGCATCTCCTACCGCTGGCTGTGGGGGAGCTTGTTCTTCTCCTCCATGGCCATGGGCGTGCGCATGCTGGCCCAGGGCTGGCTGGTGCTGGAGCTCACCAACTCCCCCTTCTGGGTCGGCGTTGTGTCCGGGGTGCAAGGCCTGGCGACGGTCGTCTTTGGAGCGCCTGCCGGGGCGCTGGTGGACCGGCTGGACAGGCGGCGCGTGTTGATCTGGGTCCAGGCTGCCGGCGGGGTCATCACCCTTACCATCGGCCTCCTGGCCGTCTTCGACCGCGTGGAGCTGTGGCACCTGCTGGCGGCCTCCCTGGCCTCCGGCGCTGTCCATGCGGTGCAGATGCCCGCCTCAAACGCCATGGTCTACGAGGTCGTCGGCCCCCGCAGGCTCCTGAACGCCATGGCTGCCCGGATGATCGCGTTCAACCTGACGCGCATCGCCGGCTCCCTCATCGCCGGCGGGCTGATAACCCTCTTTGGCGTGGGCAGCAGCTTCCTGTTCGCGGCGCTGGCTGCCTTTTGCGGCGTCGCCTGTGTCGTGCCCATCAAAGGCCGCTTTCTGGCGGACGGCAAGAAAGAAGCCTTCTGGCTGTCGGTGCGCCAGGGCATCTCCTTCGTCTGGCGGCGCAAGGACATCCGGAAGCTCCTGCTGATGAGCTTCCTCATGGAGACGTTCGGGTTCTCCCACTCCATCATGCTGCCCGTCATGGCCCGCGACGTGCTGGGCGTCGGCGCGGGAGGCCTCGGCGTGCTCTCCGCCGCCAGCGGGGTAGGGGCCATGGTGAGCAACCTGGGCGTGGCGGCTCTGGGCGACTTCAAGGCGAAGACGAAGCTCCTAGCGGGCACGGCCCTCGCTGCCGGCGCATCGCTGGTGCTCTTTGCCCTGTCGGGCTGGTACGGGGTGTCGGTCGTTCTCGCTGGAGTTGTGGGAGCGGCGCTTATGGCCTATGACGTGACCATGAACACTGTGCTGCAGTTGCTGGTGACCGATGAGGTGAGAGGCCGTGTCATGGGCATCTACGGCCTCACCTTCGGCTTCACGCCTATTGGCGGGTTCCTGTCCGGCAGCATCGCCTCCGTGGCCAGCGCGCCTTTCGCCCTCGGCCTTGGAGGCGTCGTAATCGTCGGGTTTGTGGCAATTGTCGTGAGGTCCCTGGCTTTGCAGCCCGAGAAGCCATCCGCAGGGAGATGAACGCCTCTGTTGTTTGAGACCTTACAAGCAGATGTGGTAGCATGACCGCGCCATGAATCCCTCAGGCGTTGTCACCCAGGAGACCGAAACTGACACAGAGAGCCGGCGCGCTGTCCAGTCGTGGGCGCCACGTCTTGCCTGGGCGCTGGCTGCGGTAACCGGCGCTCTGGCGCTGGCTGCCTTGGCCCTCTTGTACAGCACACGCTCCACACCAACGCCTCCTGCCTGGGGCTTTCGCGGGTACTCTGCCATCCTCGCGTTCGCATTTGCAGCGGTGGGGACGCTGGTGGCGGCCCGGCGGCCTCGCAACACCATTGGGTGGCTCCTCTCTGCCGCAGGCATGCATTCAGGCATCCAGGGGCTGGCGTACGAGTATGCTGTGTTTGCGCTGCTGGCGCGCCCCGGGAGTCTGCCTGGTGGCGAGACGGCGGCTTGGGTGAACGAATGGTGGTGGGTGCTGGCGGTAGGAGGCATTGGTGGGATGAGCCTGCTGCTCTTTCCTGACGGGCGTTTTCTTTCGCCGCGATGGCGGCCCGTGTCGTGGCTCATCGTAGCGAGCGTGTGCCTTTTCGCCCTCAGCATCGCGGTCAGCCCAGGGCCCTTCAGGCAGTTGCCTCCGTTTGAGAATCCCTTTGGACTCAAGGCATTGTCTGGCTCCGCTGATTCGGCAATGCTTGGCATGGCAGCCCTCACGACGGTTACGGCTATTGTGATTTCGATGTTGTCTCTTGTCCTTCGCTTCCGGCGCACGCAAAGCGGCGCGGAGCGCCAGCAGATGAAGTGGTTTGCCTACATCGGGGTGCTCTTCGCCGGCAGTGTAGCAGCCAACCAGACCGAAATCATCCTGCGCGGGAGCAGTTCCGCCGCCATGACGGATGTGCTTGTGGTCCTGGCCGGCGTGGCGATTCCAGCGTCCATTGGCATCGCGGTCCTCAGATACCGCCTGTATGACATTGACTTTGTCATCAACAAGACGCTGGTCTACTTGCCGCTCACCGCCATCCTCGCAGGGCTGTACATGGCCTTCGTCGGCCTGTTCAAGACGCTGATGACCCAGCTAACCGGCCAGACCTCCGATGCGGGCGTTGCGTTGACGACGTTGAGCGTTGTAGCGCTCTCCACCCCAATGAAGAACGCGCTCCAGGGCCTTGTAGACAAGTACTTCAAGGAGGCCCCAGACCCCGCCCGTGACCTGCGCAAGCTGGAAGGACAGGTACGGCAGGTGGTGGAGGTCATGGACCAGGGCCAGATAGGACGGCGCTTCCTCGCTGAAGCCACCCGCGCGCTGCAAGCGGAAGCGGGAGCGATTTACCTGTGGGAGGATGGCCGGAAGCGGCTGCTGTGCGCCC
>JACQUI010000256.1 GCA_016210395.1 Chloroflexota bacterium
CTCCTATCGGGCTCGAATAACCGCTGTTTGCAGGCAAACGCCTCACCCTAACCCTCTCCCGTCAAGGGAGAGGGGAAGAACACCTCCCCGATCCCGGCAGGAACCCTGGTTTTCCTGCGTGTTCCTGTCCCCCTTCCCGCAGCGGGAAGGGGGAACACAGGGAATTAGGTCGCGTACTCCTCTGCCTGCTGCACCGCCCGTAGCGGCGCTGCGGCCTTGTTCACCGTCTCCTGGTGCTCGGCCTCGGGGATGCTGTCGTACACGATGCCGCCGCCGGCCTGCACGTAGGCGACGCCCTTGCGCAGCAGGATCGTCCGTATGGGAATCGCCACGTCCATGTTGCCCTGGAAACCGAAATAGCCGACGGCCCCGCCGTAGGGACCGCGCCGCTCTCGCTCCACCTCGGCGATGATCTCCATGGCCCGTATCTTGGGCGCGCCCGCCAGGGTGCCCGCCGGCAGGCAGGAGCGCAGCGCGTCGAACATCGTGCGGTCGGGCCGGAGCTTGCCCCGTATCTCCGACTCCAGGTGCATGACGTGGGAGTAGCGCACCACGCGCATGATGTCGGTGGCCTGGACGCTGCCCGGCTGGCAGATACGCCCCAGGTCGTTGCGTCCCAGGTCCACCAGCATGATGTGCTCGGCGCGCTCCTTCTCGTCGGCGCGCAGCTCCAGGGCCAGCGCCTCGTCCTGCTCGGGCGTCGCGCCGCGAGCCCGCGTGCCCGCCAGGGGAAAGGTGTAGACCATGCCGTCCTCGACCCGCACCAGCGCCTCCGGCGATGCGCCGATGATGTGGAAATCGCCCAGGTGCAGGAAGTACATGTAGGGCGAAGGGTTCAGCGCCCGCAGCGCCCGGTAGATGTTGAAGGGCGTTGCGCTGGTGGGGCGGGCGACGCGGCGCGAGGGCACCACCTGGATGATGTCGCCGGCGATGATGTACTCGCGGCACCGGCGGACGATGTCGTGGTACTGCTCCGGCGCGACGTTGGAAACGGCCTCGCCTTTGCCGTTCGCCGGGCCGTTGCGCAGGGCGCGGCGCGGCATGGGCCCGGCCAGGCGAGCGGCGAGACGCTCGATGCGGCCCACCGCCTCTTCGTACGCCTGCTCCACATCGCCGTCGGTATGCACGTGCGACACGATCTTGATGGTGTGCCGCAGGTGGTCGAAGACGAGCAAGGTGTCGGTGAACATGAGCACGGCTTCGGGCACGCCCTGGGGGTTAGCGTCGGGCACGGGCACGCGCGGCTCGGCGTAGTGGACGGTCTCGTAGGCCAGGTAGCCGATGGCCCCGCCGAGGAAGCGCGGCAGGCCCGGCGCCGGCACATAGCGGTACTTGGACAGCTCCTGTTCAACGATGGACAGCGGGTCTACGGCGCCCGTCTTCGTGCCCGGCCCCGTGATAAGGACACGGCGCGGCTCCGTGCCAAGGAAGCTGTAGCGGGCCTGCCGCTCGCCGCCCTCCACGCTCTCCAGGAAGAAGGAGTACCGCCCCCGCGCGATCTTCAGGTACGCCGCGACGGGCGTCTCCAGGTCGGCGTTGATCTCCCGGTAGACAGGGATGAGGTTGCCCTTCTGGGCCAGGGTTTTCACTTGCTCAAGTGTGGGTGTATACATGTTCCTGTCCTCTTCTTGGCTTGTTGCTAAACGTCACGCAGCCAGGGGCGCAACGTTCGCCAGAAGAGGCAGCGCACGGGGTGAGGTATGGGAATGTCTCCGTTACTCTGCCGGTAGACGGGCATAAGGCTATCCTTCTGGGCCAGGGATTTGAGCTGGGCAAGTGTGGGTGTGTACATGGGTATGCTTTGTGAAATCACTTGAGGTATGTTAGATTAAGGACGGAGGCTTTGATAATCAACCCGAAAGGTGTGGCTATCATTGCCTTTTTGTTTGCTACCGACCCGACGACATGATCCCTCGATCTCCCAGCCCTCCACGCTCTCCAGGAAGAAGGAGTACCGTCCGCGCGCGATCTACAGGTACGCCGCGACTGGCGTCTCCAGGTCGGCGTTGATCTCCCGGTAGACTGGGATCAGGTTGTCCTGCTTGACAAGGGCCTTCAGTTGTTCCAGCGTGGGTGTATACATGGTTATTTAGGCTTCTCTGCTATCCGTTGGTAAACAATGTGTCTGACGTGGGCGACTTTTTCTTCACTGTCTAAATGGAGACTATGAATCACCTGTTCCCATACTTTTTGAGTGTACTTCGGACGAACATGACCCTTCGCTCCGCGTATCCTCCTAAACGCGACTTTCCTTCCCACAACTTCAGGATATGGATTCATATATGGCTCAATTCTAAAGGTAACCAGCATTTCAATTGCCCCATCCCAGGTAGATACATTAAACTCTGCCATACTTTCCTCCTAGCCACTATTAGCAATTTGTCATTCTGAAGGAGTCCC
>JACQUI010000030.1 GCA_016210395.1 Chloroflexota bacterium
GATTGTTAACGGAACGTTAAGGGCCGGGCCACTCCCAGTCGTTCCGTATGAACGAGTATCTCTGGCATTCGTTCAAGCCGCACCTTGGGCAACTCCAGAACCTGATCCCCTGCAGAAGCGCTGCTCGACTCTCAGGGTCCGGCGCTTCCAGGGTCACCACAGGCCCCAGATGCTGGTCCAACACCAGGGTGGTGCGCGCCTCGCATGCGAGACAGTAGCCGGCGATAGGCATGGACGGCGCCAGGGCCCGCATGACTGCGACGCACATTCTCTTGAGCCGCAAGGAAGGGACATCCGCAGTGACGCCTCTACTCCAGTTGCTGGCGCCTGAACTGGGTCGCGCTCCTCAATGAGCATCTTATGCATATTCTTTACCTCCTTCTACGTTGGTTTCGCTCTCGTTTCATTTCAAGGGTATCGCCCCGCGTTAAACGCAAGGTTATGGCCCTGTTAACGCCACGTTAGGGAACATAAGAAGGCGTCCCAGATAAGGGACACCTTCTTAATCATTGTTCTTGTCGGCGACAGGCGGTGTTACTGGCGCTGTTTTACGAGAAGGCTCGGCCCCCAAGGGGGCCGAGCCTTCTCGTTGTTGTTTGTGGTGGAGAATGAGGCCCTTGCCTCCAAATGCCGGGTGGGTCCGCACTGCGAGGGGAGGGCCACGCTAGAGCATAGCTCTAGGGCCGTCCTCTTGACTGCGCCTCTAGAGCGGACATACAGAAGCCCGCTATAGGCCTCGCTTCTGGGCGCAGCCTATAGAAACCTACTACTAGAGAAAGTGTACGCGGCACAATATGCTGCTTTTTTCTGAGCCCAATGCGAGGAATCGCCTCTACAACTGTGGGATCGATACGGAAGCTAGTTCAGCTTTGCAGGCAGTGGCAGCGCAACACAGAGTTGCATCACATTGGGCAGAACACCACGAGAACAACAAAGGAGGGAACACCATGAAGGCGCTTAGTAAGAAAGTCGGCCTCGGACGTTTCAGGATGCCGCTGTGGGCACTGGCCCTGGCAGGCGTGGCCATTGTGGCGGCGGCGGGCCAGGCGGTGGGGCCCGTGCTGAGCGGGTCCGTCACCGGCTCAGCGGGCCTGGTGGTGGAGCAAAGCCTGGTCCTGGACGACTCCAGCACGGTGATGAGCCACAGCGGAACTGATGACTCCCTGCTTGTTATCAACGACGAGGGGACGTCTTTCACCGCTGCGGTGGAGATGCACGTTGGCGATTATGACAACGTTATCTTCCTTGAAATACGCAACGACAGCGACGCCGACGCTAACGCCATCGTTGAGCTGAATGTGCCACGGGGCATTGACGTAGAGGATGAGGGCGCTAGCAGGCAGATGAGCGGCAACGCCTGGCTCCTCACCGTGCCCGCCAACTCCAGCGACGCCCTGGAGATGCGGGTGTCCCCCAAGGACGACCTGAAGCCAGGCTTCTATACCATCTCCGGTCGCATCGTCCAGATCAGCGGCTAACAAGCGTTAGCCCAGTTGACCCGACACGTCGGGACGAGCGAACGACTCTCTCCTGGTTAGCCTGCAAAATTCATTGATCTTCTGCAAAGGGGCCGCCAATTCGGACGACAGAGCAGTCCCGACAGAGTCGGGATTCATCCCGATCCTATCGGGGTGAGGAATGATCCCGATGGAATCGGGACGGGCCGAGTGTTACACCGCCACGATGTGCGGAACAGGATTCCATTACAACGTGTTGCAGGGCTGTCCCCCAGAGTTGGCAGGCTGTCTGCACAAGGAGTTCACAATGAACCGATGGGCTATAGGGAGAAGGGGCGCAAGCTTGCTGGTAGCAGCGCTTCTGCTTGCAGTGTCCTACATGCTCGTGACGGCCTACACCACCTGGGGTTACGGCTTCAATGCCCAGCCTTCTCCTGCGCCCCAGGCCAGCCAGCTTGCCCAGGCCTTGTCTCCAGCGGAGTTCCGAATGCGGTTATTCCAGTATTTTGATGACCTGAGCGCAGTAGTTGTTAGCGCCCCGGACCCCTACATCCCAGACCGGGAGGTCAAGCTGGCAAGCCTCGCTGCGGCTAGGGCTTCCATAGCCAGCCTCCCCGACAGCAGCCTTGCGACGTTCCAGAGCGTCCTATCGGCGTACCCCAGCTTTTGGGATGTCCCAACGACACTACAAGATGCCTTTGACGCCCTGAGTTTTGGCCCTGACCTCATGGTCGTGTATCCGTCCTCTTCCTCTGCCAGCGCCTGGCTGGCAACTCAATCTTGTCCAACGTGGACTGATGCCCTTGTGATCACCCTTTATGGACTAAAGAGTGCGTACATAGACACTCGTTTCATCTACGAGAACCTGGACGAAAGCGTCACTGTTATAGTCCTCGGCGAGGGTTCATCCGTTCCAAACCCATTCAAGATTGCGGCGTCCGTAGTCTCGGCTCTTGAGGAAACCGCTATCCTGGACTTGGAACTGATAAAGGAACAGTTTTCGAAATGCGCCGCAGACAGGGCTGAAAACTTCCTGCAGAACTTCGCCGAGCAACGGCGGGTACACTTGCAGGTTATTGAGCTGGAACAGCGGACCAAGTTCCTGGTGCTGTCAACCATGGCCGGGAAGCCGGTGCCAATAAACCTGGTCTCCGTCCACGTCATTGATGACCAGGACCTCAAGAAAACCCCCCACACGTACAAGGACGTGACGGCGGGCACCACCCTGACGGCCGAATCTGGGGTTACGGGCATCTTTATGCTGACCATCTCGGAGGACGCAGTAATAAGTCCCCCTAAGTACATGCGCAAGGTAGACATCTACCGGATTGAGGTAAATCACGATGAAGGCAGCGGCGTAGTTCATCAAGGCACGGTGGTATTTGACAGGGACCACACCGATAACCTGGCGGTATCTCAGTAGGCTGCATTCAACATGGCGTGGCGGGGCAGGACACAGGGAAACTGCCCGAGGAGGGAGGACGCTAGGCGATGGGGATGGTGAAGCTGAAGGTGCTCCCCTCGCCCTCGCGGCTGCCCACGGCAACCTGGCCGCCGTGGGCCTGAACGATGTGCTTGACGATTGCCAGGCCAAGGCCGGCGCCGCCATCGCGGCGGGCGCGGTCCACCTTATAGAACCGTTCGAAGATGTGGGGAAGGTGCTCCCTGGCGATGCCGGCGCCCGTGTCCTTTACCGAAATCCTGAGGGCTTTGCCTTCCTCCCTGGCGCTTACCACGACCCGCCCGCGCTCAGGAGTGAACTTGATGGCGTTGTCCAGGAGGTTCGTCACCACCTGCCGGAGCCTGCCGGCGTCGCCTTGCACCAGCGGTAGCTGGCGAGGCAGCGAGACCTCCACGGCAATGCCTTTTTCCTCAGCCCTGCGCAGTAGAAGGGCGGCAGCTTCCTCTACAAAGGAGCGGACGTCCGTGGGCGCAAGCCGGAGCACCGTCTGCCCACTCTCCAGGCGCGCTAGCTCCAGGAGGTCGTTCACCAGGCCGGTCATCCAGTCCACCTGCCGGTTGATGCGGCGCAGGAAGTCCTGGGCAGCCTGCGGGTCTGCCAGCCCGCCGTCCTCCAGCGTCTCCACCATGGCTTTGACCGAAGCCAGCGGCGTGCGCAGCTCATGGGACACGTTGCTCACAAACTCCTTGCGCGTGGTCTCCACGCGGCGAAGGCTGGTGAGGTCTTGCAGCACCAGCAGCGTTCTGCCGCCTGTCTCCTCGTGGATGGGGGTTGCGATGGCGCTGAGGTACCTTCGAGGCTCCAGAAGCTCGACCTCGCTCCGCTGCTGGGTCTCGGTGCGCCGGCTCGCGGACAGCAGTTGCTGCAACTCATGGTCCCGCACGATGCTCATGAAGGTGTCACGGTCGGAAGGTTGCCCCGCCAGGCCTAGGAACTCCAGCGCCGCCTGGTTGACCAGCTCGACTTTGCCTTCCCCGTCCACCACCATGACGCCGTCGGCCATGGTGTCCAGGACGATGGAGAGTTTGCCGTGCTCCTCACGCAGGTTGCGGACCAGGTCACGTAGGGAGAGGGCCATGGAGTTGAAGGCGCGCGCAAGCTCCTGGGTCTCGTCCTGGCTCACCGCGTGCACCCTGTGCTCCATGTCGCCTTGAGCAAGCAGCCGCGCCCCTTCGGTCACCCTTCTGACGGACCGCGACGTGCGGTGCGCAAGGTAGAAGGCCAGCACAACCGTCAACGAGGCGACGATCAGGCCGGCCACTGCCACCGTTGCGATGATCCTGTTCATGCTGGCCTGGATGGTCGCCGTCGTCAGGGCGACGCGGGCGACACCGACTACGTCCTCCTCGTTGCGCACGGGCACGGCGACGTACAGCATCTCCTGGTGGACGGTGGCGCTTACGCGCGTGCTCTCGCCTGCGCCGGACTGCAGGGCGGACATGACCTCCGGCCTCTGGCCGTGGTTCTCCATGCGGGAAGGGTCTTCCCAGTTGTCTCCAAGCACAACGCCGTCCCGGGCAATGATCGTGACGCGTGCGCTGATCAGAGCGCCAAAGTGCTGCGTTATCTCCTGCACTCGCCCCTGCTCCTCCCTGCCAGCCAGTTGAGGAGCAACGGCATCGGCGAGAAGGACCGCCTCTCTCTCAAGCGCCTGCTCCAGGTTCTGCAGGAATGATTGGCGGACGAATGACACGAGGTACAGGCTTGTGGCGCCCAGCGCCAGGAGAATCAGGATGGAGTACGCGATGGCGATACGCCACCGCAGGGTCTGATAGAACCTCATCCCTATCCCTCAAACCTGTAGCCCACGCCCCGGATGGTCACGATGCGCCTGGGGTGGCTGGGGTCTTCCTCCAGCTTCTCGCGGAGCCAGCGGATGTGGACGTCCACGGTGCGAGTGTCGCCGATGTAATCGTAGCCCCAGAGCTGCTGGAGCATCTGCTCCCGCGTGAAGGCGCGTCCCGGGTGGGACACCAGCAGCGCCAGGAGATCAAACTCCCTGGGCCTCAGCTCAAGGAGGCGTCCCTGATGAGACACAGTGTGGCCGGTGAGATCAATCTCCAGGTTGCCGGCTCTCAGGAGCTTTGTCGTCTCTCTTGCCTGAGAGTCCGAGGACATGCGCGACCTGCGCAGCATGGCTTTGACTCTGGCGAGCAGCTCGCGCATGCTGAACGGCTTTGCGACGTAGTCGTCGGCGCCCAGCTCCAGGCCCACCACGCGGTCTATCTCCTCGTCCCTGGCGGTGAGCATGAGGATAGGGACATCGCTTTCCTTGCGGACCAGGCGGCAGACCTCAAACCCGTCCATCCGGGGCAGCATCACGTCCAGGACCACCAGATCCGGCCTGGCAGACAGGGATAGCTCAAGGCCTTGCTCGCCGTCCTGGGCGGTCTTGACCAGGTAGCCTTCCTTGGAAAGGCTGTAGCGCAAAGCCTGGAGAAGGTTTTCGTCGTCTTCAACCACAAGCACCGTTGGCGCAGACATGGAGGCCCCTTGGTGGATGCGTTTCCTGGCCATTATCGCACAAAGGTGCGGCGCTTGATCGGCCTGCCCCCGAACAGGGTGCACTGTCGTCATGTATGCGCGGGACGCAGGCATCAGCTACAGGGGATGGGAGATAGACTCCACGCTGGGCCCCGTGTGCACGTTCGGTGGAGCGCTCAACGGGATAGAGGCTACCAACATCAAAGACATAGAGCGCTCGAAGATCGTCTCTTGCGAGGCAGAGGCACAGAGCTCCACCTGGGGCATCTCACAGCTTGGCTCCGTGGACTCGAAGCTAGACTAGACCCTTGGTCTGGTCCACTCGCTCACCCAATGATGAGCGAGTGGACCGCAAGAGGTAGCCTCCTTAGGCGCGCACCTTGCCCGTGATCCGGCGCGGGCGCTTCTCACGGAAGGCTGCTGCCGCATCGAAGGCGTCTTCAGAGTGGATGCTGGCGAGGTGGTTGTACAGCCACTGGAGGTGCCACGCCTGGTCCTGGTTCATGTCCTGGCCGCGTATCAAGAACTCCTTCAGGAAACGCACGGCGATGGGTGGGAGCGTGCAGATCTTCTGAGCGATCTGCTCAGCGCGCGCCATGAGCTGGTCGTGCGGCACCGCCTCATTTATGAGGCCGATGCGTACTGCCTCATCGGCGTCAACCGGTTCGTCCATCAGCAGGAACTTCATGGCGTGGGCGTAGTTGAGTTGCTTCATGATGCGCGTGGCCGCCGGGCCGCTGCCTATCCCGCCCAGGTTGGAAGTGAAGGCGTAGAAGAACCGGGCGTGCTCCCGGCAAGCGATGCGGATGTCGGCGGTGGTCAGGGCCGTGTACAGGCCCGCGCCTGCCGCCCAGCCGTTGATGGCCGCTATCACCGGCTTGTAGATCTGCGGGAACTCATAGCCGCCGTTGACGACGTTCACCCTGGCCCCGTTTACCGTGCCGGCGGGCGGGTATATGAAGCGCTCCACTTGCTGGAGGTGGCGTTGTTCTTCGGTAGTGCCGGGAGGCGGGGGCTGGATGTTGTGCCCGGCCGAGAAGTGGCGGTCGCCGACGCCGGTGAGGATGAGGCACCGCATCTCCCGGTCCTCCCAGTAGTCCTTGAACGCCGCCCCCATCTCCTCAATGACCACCTGGTCCAGCACGTTCGCTTTTTCGGGGTTGTTTATGGTGAGATAGGCGATGTGCTCCTTCTTCTCATAGATCGTCTTGATCCGCTGCATGGGCACGGTGTTGGTTGCGTTGGTTGTCATGTTTGCCTCCACAATAGTGTTTTCGATACGTCGTTGCACCGGCCTACTGGTCCCGCACAGCACCGTCAACATCCAGACGTGTGTCAATTTCCCTGGGCCTCATGGGGAACCGCTCGGCTGCGCCCGGCGCAAGCTCCACGCCGATACCCGGCTTGTCCGGTATGATCAGGAAGCCCTTGCCGTCGTGTTTAGCGGCCCCTTTGACCATCTGGCTCTTGGGCGGCTCGTCCTCGCCTATGGGGTACTCCTGCAAGGCGAAATTGGGAATGCACGCGGCTAGCTGGAGGCAGGCGGCTGTGCTCACGGGGCTCAGCGGGTTGTGGGGCACCACGCCCACGTAGTGCGCCTCCGCCAGGGCGGCTACTTTCTTCGCGCCGCTGATTCCGCCGCACATGCACACGTCGGGCCGCACGTACTGGACAGCGCCCCGCCTCAGCAGCATCTCAAACTCGAAGATCGTGTGTATGCGTTCGCCGGTGGCGATGGGAATCGCGACGTGCTCCGCCACCAGCCCCATCGCGTCGAAGTTGTCAGGCAGAATCGGGTCCTCGTAGAAGAAGGGATGGTACGGCTCTATGCCCCGCGCCAGCACAACGGCCTCCGCGGGCGACAGGCGGCGGTGTATCTCAATGCACAGGTCAACATCGTCGCCCACTGCCTCACGATACGCGCCCACGGTGGCGATGGCGTCGCGCATCTTTCCTACGTGGGTCTTAAAGTAGGGACGGGTCCGAGGCTCGTCCAGGAAAGGCGTCAAGTGGCCCACGGCGGTGAAGCCGCGCTTCTTGGCGTCAACCACACCCTGCACAAGTTGCTCTCGTGTCTCTCCGAAGACGTGGTAATAGACGCGAGCCTTCTCCCGCGTCTTTCCGCCCAAGAGCTGGTAGACCGGGACGCCGAAGCGCTTGCCTGCGATGTCCCACAGGGCGATGTCAATGGCGCTGATGGCCCCCATGATGGCGGCCCCGCGGAAGTGGCTGGAGCGGTACATGGTCTGCCAGTGGTGCTCGATGCGCAGCGGGTCCTTGCCCACCAGATAGCGCCCGAATTTCTCCACTGCGGCGGCGGACGCCTCCAGGAAGCCCCACGTGCCGGACTCTCCCAGCCCCACGATGCCTTCGTCGGTGTGGACCTGCACAAAGAGGTAGCGGTCAACGAAGATGGGTTCGACTGCAGTGAC
>JACQUI010000263.1 GCA_016210395.1 Chloroflexota bacterium
CCTCCAGCGTGGGTGGCAAAAGCCAGGCTTGTTGGCGGTTCAAGATGCGTACCGGAATGGCGTCCCCTCCTCTGCCTACGTTGGACGTATCCTGTGTCTCCCTCCTTCCCTTGGGAAGACCTGCGAGGGGCATTCTGAGACAGACTCCATGCTGCGCCCCTACGTTTTGCATCACTGTGAGTTGCGTTGCCAGGTCTTTCGGTGTTTCTACGAGATAGCCTGTGCGTCCCGGGGTGTGCGAGGGCCGCGCCCTCGCCGGGGGTTGCTGGGGGTGTCCCTGTAGGGGCGCAAGGCTTGCGCCCCAGGGCGGGTGGGGACCAGAGCGTTGGCTGCCAAGAGAACCGAAAGACCCTGGTTGCGTTGCAGGGGGGCTTAACACGTTCCGAGACATACCTGCAACTCTCACCCACAGAGGCGGCGGCGAACCCGTGGTGCGTGCGAAGCAAAACTAGGCAGGGGGTTTTGCCGCACGGCCGGCAAAGCCGTGCTCCAGCGCCCAGATCACTACTTGAGAGCGATTCTTCAAGTGGAGTTTGCTGAGGATATTCTTCATGTGGAAATTCACGGTGTTCTCGCTAATCAGCAACACCGCCGCGATCTCCCTGTTGCCGGAGCCGCGGGCGACCTGCTCCAGCACCTCTTGCTCCCGCTGCGTCAGCGCGGACTCCGCCTCCGGCTGCTCTTTGCCCGTGGACAGGTGGGCGAACTCCTGGAGGATCCGCCTGGCCAGGCCCGGAGACATGATGGGTTCGCCCTTTTCCAGCCGCCGGACCAGCTCGGCGAACTCTTCTTCCCGAAGGTTTTTGAGCAGGTAGCCCTCGGCGCCGCTTTTGATGGCTTCGAAGAGGTGCTGCTCGTCGTCGGACACGGTGAGCATGATAACCTTTGTTTCCGGCAACTGGGTCTTGATGGCGCGGGTTGCCTCCAGGCCGTTGAGGCCGGGCATGTTGATGTCCATGAAGACCAGGTCGGGGGAAAGCTCGGTCGCCCGCTGCACGGCGTCGCGCCCGTTGTCCGCCTCCCCCACAATGTCCAGGCCCCAGGCGCGCAGCAAGCTTGCCAGGCCTGCGCGGAACAGGGCGTGATCGTCCACCAGCATCACTCGCATTGGGGCGCTACGCTCTCTGGCCGGCAACAGGCACGGAGACTAAGACGGTGGTGCCGCGCCCAAGGGTTGATTCTATGGCAAGCGTGCCTCCAACAGCCTCCGCGCGCTCCCGCATGGTCTGAAGCCCAAACCGGGGCCACCCCCTTGCGGGCAGGCGGGCCATATCAAAACCGGCGCCGTTGTCGGTGATGGTGATGCCAAGGGAGGCGTCTGTGCCATGGATGCCCACCGTCACGTGGGTGGCCCGGGAATGCTTGCGCACGTTGGTCAGCGCCTCTTGCAGGATGCGCATGAGCTGGACCTCAGTAGAGGGGGACAAGGCCGGGAGCCGGCCGTCGCCGGCCAGTGCAACGGTGATGCCCGACAGGTCCATGTAGCGCTGGCTGTATTCCTCCAAGGCGGCCAGCAGGCTTCCATGCTTGAGGGCGGCGGTCCGCAGCCCCAAGATGCCCTCCCGCACGTCCGCGTACAGGTCCCGCACCACGTCCTCCATCCGTCTCAGCTCATCCAACGCATCGGTGAGACGCTCATCGGAAAGGAGTTTCTTTACGGCTATGGTCTGGGTGTTGACGTAGCCCAGGAGCTGCGCCATGCCGTCGTGCATCTCACGCGCCAAGCGCTCCCGCTCCTGGATGACCGCTGCGTCCTGCACCTGCTGGTACAGGCGGCTGTTTTCGATGGCGACGGCCAGCCATTCGCCCACGCCTTCCAGGATGCGGACCTCGCCCTGGTTGCGCAGCGCGTCCGGAGAAAGCGCGGCAACGGCAAGCACCCCGACCAGCTTGCCACGATAGTTGAGTGGCAGGGCGCTGTAGGTCTGGAAGCCAGCCTGAAGCACTTGTTTGCGCAAGAACTCTGGGTGAGACGGCAGATCGTGATACAGGACGATGCTGCCGGACTGCGCCACCCTTCCAGGAAGGCCCGCGCCGACGCCGAGGGATGTTTGTTCCATGAACGCCTCCTTGTGGAGGCCACGAACGCAGCGTTGCGTTAACGACTCTTCACCATCCACGAGGAGCCATACCTCGGCTGTGTTGGCCGAGGTTACCTGCAGCAGGGTGTCCAGCGAAGCGTTCAGCAGCTCGTCCATGTCAAACGAAGAGGTCACGACCCTGCCTACCGCGAGCAGGGCGCTCATCTCCCGGTTTTGAGACTGGGCCTGCTCATACAGCATCGCCTTCCGGATGGCCGTCCCCAACTGGCCGCCGATGCCCTCCAGGAACTTGCGGTCATCGTCGGAGTAGCGCCGTTTCTTGTGATTGCCCAGGGCCAGGATGCCGTGCACTTCGCCTTCCGACTTCAGCGGGGCGCTGACGAACGCCGCAATGCCCTCTTGCCTGGCCCGGTCATGGACGCCTGGATCGGCAAAAACGTCTTCGTTCAGGACCGGCCTGCCAGTGCGGTAGACCTCGTAGGCCACGTGGTCGTCCTTGAGCTTGGCGCGCTGGATGCCTTTGACCATGTCGCGTGAGAATCCGGTGTAGCAGGCAACGGAGTGTTCCTCTTGTTCCGCATCTATGATGCAGACAAGCCCTGCGTCTGCCTTCATGCTTGGGAGGATCTGGTGCAGGCTTGCGTTGAGGATGTCGGTGAGAGGCGCGCTGGATGCGGCGACCGAGGCAATGTCGTTCAGGGCGGCAAGCTGTCTATTCTGGTCAACGATCCGCCGCTGGAGGATCTCAACAATGCGGAAGATGGTCAAGGCAAAGAGGACCACCCCAACAATCACGACGACATAGAAGACGAGAAGTCCAGGCAGAGTCCCTACATGGCGTTCGAAGAAGGATCGCCGAAGGATATCCAGGAGCACCAGGAAGGCAATAGGCAACACAATGGAGGCCCATCTGAGACATTTCAGGCTGGGGCCCCACGTTCCCAGAGGGTGTTCTTCGCCAGTAGTCATATCTTGGGGGAAAGGCCGGCGCGGCGGCCAGCCTATTTGGCTCATTATACACCCTGTCTGTCAGGCGCCCACCGGAACGTTCCCCCTCTCGATGGCCACCCTACCACTCCGTTGGCCCGGCCCTGCCGAAGTTGGCTGCGGCAGCGGTGATGTCGTTGATGTTCACGAAGCCGTTGCAGTCAATGTCTACGTACCGGCCAACGGCGTCCACGCAGGCCGGCGGCGACGCGCCAAAAGACGCGACGATGGCGGTGATGTCATTGATGTTGACCGCTCCGCTGTTATTCACGTCGCCCGCGGCAAGCTGCACGCCTGGGAGCGTGACGTCTGTTCCGGTCAGCGCAAACGAACGCTGGGCCGAGAGATAGCCAGGGGCAGATGCGACTGCCGTGTAGGCCCCGCCTGGCACGTCGGGTATGGCAAAACCTCCGTTCAGACTTGCTCCAACCGTCGTGTCGAAGCTCTCGCTGAAAACCCGCACGGAGGCGGTGGAGTAGGCCACTCCTGGCGGCTGGCTAGGAGAGCGCATTTGCAGCATCACCGTGCCACTCACCTGGGCAGGCGCAGGGATAGTTGGTGTCGGAGTGGGGGTTGGAGGCGGAGGCGGTTCCCCGGAGGCGTCGTAGAGCTCAACAGAGGCTGTGGTGGTGTTGTAGCCTCCACTAGGGTCTTCAACCCAGGTCACTCCTCCTGCCATAAGGACTTTCCCATCCTGGAGCAACGTTGCGGTGTGTCCTACTCTTGGCCGCGACAGGCTTGCGGCCAACTCGAATGAACTGGTCTTTGGATCGTAGATTTCTATCCGGCTCGTCCCCTGCGGGGCACCGGCGAGACTGCCGCCTCCTCCGGAAATCAGTACGCGCCCGTCAGGCAGAAGGGTTGCAGAATGATCGACCGCTCTGGACGACAGCGCGGAAGTTCCTTCAATGAAAGAACCGGTGGCTGGGTCATACAAGAATGGTCTATCGTAGTCGTGGTGGTGAGTCTGACCTCCGACGATGAGCACTTGACCCTCGCCTAGCAGAGTCGTCGTGTGGCCGTATTCGATCACTGGAGATGCACCAATAGTGGCGGCAAACTCCCCGCTGGTTGAGTCGTAGAGCTCTGAGAAGTCAGGGACTGCTGGATCGCTATTCCAGTAGCCGCCCACTATGAGTACCAAACCATTCGGCAATAGGACTGCCCGAAGTTGATTGCGCGCCCTGGTCATTGTGCCGGTGGTGACGAACGTCTCCGTCACGGGATCGTATATCTCTGCGGCGGCGTTCACTACCTCCCCTGTATAGCCCCCTGCTATCAGAACCGTCCCGTCGGGCAACAAGGTGGCCGAGTGGTAGCTCCTGGCCACAACCAAGTTGCCTGTGGGGGAAAAGGTCCCGCTGACTGGATCGTACAGCTCTGCGGAGGCCAGACGACCGCCGTCCAGGCCAACACCGCCTGTGATGAGGACCAGGCCGCTTTTCAAGAGCGTTGCAGTATGGACAGCACGCGCAGTCGCCATGCTGCCTGTGGCGGTAAAGCTTTGAGTGGCTGGGTCGTACAGCTCCGCAGAGGCCAGAAACGAATTCGCCATACCCCCAGCGATCAGCGCCTTCCCGTTGGGCAACAGTGTTGCAGTGTGCCCAGCGCGGGCCGATGTCATGTTGCCGACGATTGTGGACGTAGCGCTGGTACGGGACGGCTGCAGAAGGAGCAGGAGAAGCAGAATACCGCCGATAGCCAGCATTGCAAAGGCCACTCCCGGATTTCTTGTCAAAACTCCAATAGAACCCTTCATTTCACCCTCCTACAGGCTCAAGCCTCACCACTCGGTTGGCCCTGCCTTGCCGAAGTTCAGATGTCTGGACATGTAGCCGTCACGGGGACACCTCAGAATGGTGCATCGCG
>JACQUI010000257.1 GCA_016210395.1 Chloroflexota bacterium
CGGCGGCGGAGCCGCCCAGCGCGCTGGCGATAATCGGTTACCCCATCCGACCGCCGGGCCGCCCCAGGCCCCAGGACGAAGCTGCTCTGGCGGCGCTCACCTGCCCTACCCTGATCCTGCAAGGAGACCAGGACAAGCTAGGCCCCCTGCACGTCCTCCAGCAGATTGCCTCGGCGAACCCGCGTATCGAGTTGGTGGTGTTGCCCGGCGTGGGGCATGACCTCGGTCACCGTGAGACGGAGGCGGCGATACTCGTGGCCAAATGGCTGGTCGAGGTGCTACCCTAGCATCTGGTCGCGAATGCAGCGGGAGACATCCGGTTCTGAAGCTTCTTATCGTTGCCTTTACAGCTCTGGCCACGGTGTTGACGGCGTGTCGAGTCGCCCCAGGTGCTCCGCACCCTGCCCCGACACAGTCCCTAGCGCCGGCTCCCGCCGCTGCGCCGACTTCTGCCCCGGCGCCAGTTCCCGCGACAAGGTCTGTGGACCGCATCGCCTACATCGGTGTTGACGGTAATCTGTACACAGTCCGCCGGGACGCGACCGACCGGCGGCAGCTCACGGAGAGCGACCCCGCCCTCGTGAGCTCCGCGCCCGTCTGGTCCCGCAGGAGTCCGAGGAGCTATGCCTGGCCCACCTGGTCGCCTGACGGCTCCAAGCTGGCGGTCTCCCAGCTTTCGGCGGAAGAGGAAGCGCCGATTACCATCAACGTCGTCGACATCGCCACCGCGCAGAGCCGCCGCCTCTATGCGAATGATCCCGACTCGGTGCAGTTCATCGGCCCGGGTATCCCCCACTACCTGTTCTGGTCACCGGACAGCCGGCGCCTGGCTTTTCTGGCCCCGACCGCCGCCGGTGTCTCCCTCTTCCTCTCTAGCCTTGGGAGAGACGAGCCCAGCCAGCTGGCAACGGGAGCGCCCTTCTACATGGCCTGGCACCCTGACAGTCACAGCCTGCTGCTGCACATCGGCTCGGCGCTGTCTCTGGTCGACGTCGACTCGCTGGCGGGAGCCAGCGGGCTAGGGCCGAGCCCCGACACGTTCCGGGCCCCTGGCTGGTCGCCTGATGGCAGCCAGATGGCGTACATCGAGAGCTCGGGCTCCGGCGGCGCCGCGCTGCTGATTGCGGATAAGAATGGCGACGGCAGTCGCTCTCTGACAGAGTCAGGATTGAACGCCGCCCTCCTGTGGTCTCCGCGGGGCGGGCGGATCGCCCTCGCCGACAGTCCCAGCCAGACACGGTCCTACTACTCGCGACTCAGGCTGTTGGACGTTGTGGGCGGTCGCGACCGGCTGCTGGTCGAGGAGCCGCTGCTGGCCTTTTTTTGGGCCCCCGATGGCGAGAAGATAGCGTACGTCGCCGTGGATACGGTCAACCTGCGCCTGACTTGGAAGGTGGTCTCTCTGCGGGGAGGGCAAGTACGCGAGCTAGCGGACTTCCTGCCTTCGGAAGACCTGCTCGCCATGCTCATCTTCTTCGACCAGTACGCCCTCTCCAGCTCCATCTGGTCGCCTGATAGCACCGCGCTGGTATTCAGCGGCAGAATTGACGCAGCCTCGGACGAGAGCAACGAAGAGGCACAAGATAGCATCTTCGTGCTCGACGTTGAGAGCGCTGCGCCACCCCAGGCGATCGCCCCCGGCACCCTGGCGTTCTGGTCCTATAACTGAGGCGCAGTCGCGCTGGCAGGCGGTGATTCGCCAGTAGCCGGGCCTGTCTGGGGGCTCGCCCGTTTCGGAGACTTTCTCCGGATGATGCTGTAGACGACCGGGATGACCACCAAAGTCAGGAACGTGGCGGTCAGCAGGCCGCCAACCACCACCGTCGCCAGCTCGGAGCCAATCAGCCCGGCGCTCTCGCCGCCCAGCCCTAGCGCCAGCGGCAGCAGCACGAAGATGGTCGTCAGTGCCGTCATGAGAATGGGACGCAGCCGCGTCCGGCATCCCTCGACCAGGGCGTCCTGCAGGCTCGAACCCCGCGCGCGGAGCTGCTCCACGAAGGCGATAAGCACGATGGCGTTGGTCACGACCAGACCAATGAGCATCAGTAGCCCGATCAGCGCTGGCAGTCCCAGGGCGCGCTGAGTGACCAGCAGCCCGCCCAGCGCCCCGATGGATGCTAGGGGCAGGGTGAAGATGATCACCAGAGGAGTTGCCAGGGACCGCTGGCTGACCACCATCACCAGGTACACCAGCGCCACCGCCAGCAGCATGGCGATGCCCATCTTGGCAAACGCCTCATCGATGTCGGCAAAGACGCCACCGGTGGTCAGTTCCACGCCCGCAGGCAGTCCCACCCTATCGACTGCCAGGCGCACCTCGCGCTGCACAGCCTGGGTATTCTGCTCCTCAATGGTGCCACTGATGGTGACGGCCCGCAGCCCGTCCACGCGAGTGATTGTCGCCTGGTTGCCGTTCCCTTGAGGGTCGGCGAGGGTGACGGCGTCATTGCGCACGTTGCTAAGCGCCGGCAGGTCCCGCAGGGCCGTCGTGACCTTGTCAGCCGTCGACGACAGCGTCTGATAATCCTCGCCCCGCAGCGTTAGCGCCAGGTTGTTGGACTGCGGTCCGCCGCCGCTTTCCTGCGAAACCGTAATCGCGCGGCCCTGTCCCGCCAGGCCTTCACGCAATGCCGTCGCGGTCTCCTCCACGTCCACCTCTTCGGCCAGTTGTACCAAGATGATGGCGGTATCGGGGCGTCCGCTGCCGCGGCCAAACACGCCGCTATTGCCGATGGTGGACTGGTAGACGTTGACGAGGTTGTCGCGGCGCATCCGCTCCAGCTTGCCTTCGACGTCAGTGAGCTGTTCCACCACGGCAGCGCGGGACGTGGCGGCAGGCACGGCCATGTCCACGCTCAGGACGCGCTGGCCGCTGCTGGGGAAGAAGCTCACGGGAATCAGGGGCAAGAGCGCGAGGCTGCCCACGAACAGGACGACCGCCGCCAGCAGCGTCAGGCCCTTGTGCGCCAGGGACCATCGCAGCAGCACCGTGTACCTCCGCGCCAGCCAGGAGTCATGCCCGCCCCTATGCTTCCCCGGCGTGATGAGGAGGCTCCCCAACACCGGCACCACCGTGAGCGCTACGACGAGCGAGGCCGCCAGCGCGTAGGTGATGGTCAGCGCGAAGGGGAGGACGATGACGCTGATGAACCCGCCGACCAGCACCAGGGGCGCAAACACGGCGATTGTGGTGAGCGTGGAGGCCGTGATGGGCAACGCCACCTCCCTGGTGGCGTTCAGCGCGGCCGTCCTGCGGTCCTCGCCGAGCTGGATGTGCCGGAAGACATTTTCCATGACCACGATGCTATCGTCGAGCACCCGCCCGACGGCGACGGCCAGGCCGCCCAGCGTCAGGATGTTCAGGCTCATGCCCTGCCAGGCCATGACGATGAAGGCCGCCAGCACGCTCACCGGAATAGATATGCTGGTGACCAGCGTCGGGCGTGGGCTCAAAAGGAAGGCAAAGATGACCAGCACCGCCAGCACGGCGCCCAGCAGCACCTCTTGAGTCAGCTCATTTATGGACCTCTGGATGCCGGGCGCCTGGTTGGAGATTTCGATGAACTGGACGTCCGCTGGGAGGCCAGCCTTCAAGCGTTGCAGCCTGGCGGTCACCGCGTTGGAGACCTGCAAGGTGTTGGCATCCGGGGTTTTCAGCACGCTGATGGCCAGGCTCGGCAAACTATTCGTCCTCGTAATGGTCAGGCCGGACTCGAAGCCCACTGGCACCTCGGCGCTGAACACGCCCGGCACCTTGCGGATCTCGGGCAGCACCTGGGTCGTCACCAGTGTGTGCAGGTCCCCGAGGGGCTGAGCGCTGAGGACGCTGATCACCAGCACCGGGAACTCGTCCGGGTTAATGCGCGCGACCCGAGGCGCCTGGACACCGGCCGGGACCGGGACCTGCCGGACGCGTTGCGCGACCTCGCGCTCCATCGCTTTCATGTCTTTGCCAAAGGGGGCTTCCAGCAAGACGAGGGAGATGCTGGGAGACGAGATAGAGGTCACCGTCTTCACGTTCTCGACGCCGTTGAGCGCCTCCTCTATGGGGATGGTCACCTCCCGCAGCACGGTTTCAGGATCGGCTTGGGGATAGAAGGAAGACACGGTGACCAACGGGAAATCGATGTCTGGCAGCAGCTCCAGGCGCAGCTTGGAAACGCTATACGCCCCGGCAAGAATCACCGCCAAGGCGAGGGCAAGCGTCGCGATCCTGGCGCGGAGGGCTAGCCTGGTCAGCATAACTGGGGTCTCTTTCTTGCGTCTCCCTGGTGCAACGGGATCATATTCACACGTTGCCTCCTAGGGCAGTCTTCGCGTGGGGTATGGATTAATCTGCGGCCTTCCCCTGTTGAGACGACTTCGAGAGTTCGGCCTGTAACTCGGCCATCACACGTTGAAAGATCGTCATCGCCTGAACAATGATTCTTAGCTCTTTGACAGTCAGTCGGTCCAGGAACTCTTGGCGCTCAAAGGGGATCGATTGGCGCAATCGCTCGGCCAAGGCCCGGCCCCTTTCCGTTAGGGTGCAGCGGACAACCCGCCGGTCATCACGATCTGTGCTCCTGGTGACGAATCCAGACCGCACGAGCTTGTCCACCAGGTGCGAGCAGGCGGACAGTGTGGTATCCGACTCCTGGGCCATGGGGCTCATGGGCATGGATCCAAACTCAGCCAGCAGGAAAATCGCCCTGAGCTGCGGGATGGTCAAGTCCAAGTCCATCAGCGGCGCAGCCCCATGTATGTTGCGTGAGCGCATTGAGGCAGCGAACTGCCGTAGCTCGGCGAGGAGGCGCTCTCGTTCGGTCGGCATAACTCGACCACCCTCCCACTATTATCGTTGCATACTACACAACTATTGCATGTCTTGCAACTATACTCAGCCCGCCCCGCCGGGGCGCCAGCTTGACGTAAGCGACGAGTAGCAGCCGGGTATCTCGCCGGAGCATCTTGACTAACCCCCGTCGTAGATGTATCAATGGGCCATCAAGCAGCAAGGAGATGGACACATGGGCACCATGCTAGCGGGCAAGGTGGCGGTCATCACAGGAGCCGGGCGTGGCATCGGCCAGGGAGTCGCGCTGCTGTTCGCGGAGGAGGGCGCCAAGGTCGTCGCGGTCGACAACGGGTGCGACGTGGATGGGCGCAACACCGATGCTGGCCCCGCCAACGACACAGTGAAGCAGATCATAGCCAAGGGCGGCCAGGCGGTGGCGCAGACTCAAGGCGTCGAGACCGCCGCCGGGGGCGAAGCGGCGATCCAGAAGGCCATCGACACCTATGGAAAGCTCGATATCCTGGTGGCGGTGCACGGCATCCTGCGAGACCGCATGATCTTCAACATGAGCGAGGAGGAGTGGGACACCGTCATCAAGTTCCACTTGAAAGGGGTGTTCAACGTTCTGAAACCCGCCTCGGTGATAATGCGGCAGCAGCGCAGCGGCCGGATTATCCTGTTCACCTCGATAGCTGGGCTGTGGGGCAACTCTGGCCAGGGCAACTACGGCGCCGCCCACGCTGGCAAGGCGGGGCTCATGCGCGTCGCCGCCCGCGACCTCGGTCGCTACGGGATCACGGTCAACTGCATCTCTCCCGCCGGTAGCACGCGCATGGGGGCAAGCGTCCCTGCCTCCGCAGGCGCGGCCCGCGCCAGGGTCGGTATCCAGCCCATCGGCGGCGGGCCTGCGCGGCCGCAAGCGCAAGCAGAAGGCGGCCGCCGCCCGGAGCCAGCGCCAGGCAAGGGTCAGGCTGGGGACATCGCGCCCATGGTGGTGTTCGTCGCCTCTGATCTGGCCAAGGATGTGAATGGAAAGATTTTCCACTGCACCGGGGGACAGGTCAGCCTGCTGAGCGAAGAGGTGAGCCTGAAGACCATCCACAAGAATGGGCGCTGGACGCCGGAGGAGATCGCGGAGATTTTCCCGCAGACCCTGGGGCAAGCGCTGGTCAACCC
>JACQUI010000266.1 GCA_016210395.1 Chloroflexota bacterium
CGACCTGTCGGGACGCCCGCGTCCCTTCCCATCGCGGGAAGGGGCCAGGGATTAGGTCCAGCGCCCATGATGACGCGTGGACGACAGGAATCTGGGGCCTAGCTGGAGAGAATCGTCAGCCCCTCAATCCTCTGGAATTCGCCATCCAACGTCAGCAGCGTCGTGTTGGCCGTCAACGCGGTTGCAGCAATCAAAAGGTCAAGCGCGCCGACTATGGCGCCTTTTTTGACAAGTCTAGCCTTCTCCTCGCCATAGGCCCGCGCTGCCTCTTCCGACACGGGGACGACAGTCACGCCGCTAAGAAAATCCCGAAGTGCTTGCTCGTTTTCAATCGGACGGGCAGAGCGAAACACGCCTTCAAATAGCTCTGCTACAGAGACAATACTGACCCCCAAGCCCTCCCCTTGCAGCTCTTGCGCTCGTCGTACAATGCCTTCGTTGCCCCGCAGATACTCAATGATCCAGGTGGTGTCCAGGAGGTACTTCATAGGTTGACATGCCGTCCAGGGTCTCGGCGCGAGGCATAGAGGTCCCGGAGATACGCCTCAAAATCCAAAGAGCCTTTCCACGCGCCGGCGGCCTTGACGAAAGCCTCTTTGGAAACAAGAGGATCGCCTTCCTCTTTGACGGTAACGATGACCTCTTCCCCCTCTCGTAGGCTCACCTCTTCCAAAAGCTCGATCCTGCCCCCGTGAAACCTCGCCCTGATCTCTCTCACCATGTCGGCTCCTCACCCGGGAAACGACTCGTAATCCCGCAATGCGGCCTACCTGAACCCCACGCGTTTCCCAATTTACGGTGAGTATACCATTGGAAACGGGACACTGGACGCGCTGCTATCTCGTGCCTGCCCTCATCCTCACTCGTTGTAGGGGCAGGGTCTCCCTGCCCGCGTCTCTGCCCATTCCCTCGTAGGGGCGCAAGGCTTGCGCCCCGTCTCCCGCGACGCCCTGCACCGTCGCGGGAAGGGGCCAGGGTTAGGTCATCGCTCCAGCTTAACCCACGTTTGTGCTATGATTGCGCCGATATGAAGACGAACTGGGACAAGGTTGGCGCCCTTCTGGGTATCCCCGGTTGCCTCCTAGCCATAGGCGCTGTCGTTGCGTGGTTGAACTCCAACTTCCCAAAGCCAATCCTGTGGGCCACATTAGGAGTCGCAGTCGTAGCGATTGTCGCGGCTGGCGTCATATTGGGTCGTAGGTTCTTCAGAAAGACGGCAGCGCAACCCGAAGAGAAGCCACCTCCCCCTGACCCCCTCGGCATCCCCCTCCACGAACCGGAAGGCTTCGTTGGCCGCACCGCCGAGCTGGCCGATGTAGTCGCTGCCCTTCTGGACCGCCGCTCCCTCCTTATCCCCGGCGAGCCCGGCATCGGCAAGACCGAGCTTGCCGTCCAGTCCCTCCGCTCCCCCAACGTGCAGCGGGCCTACCAGGGCCGCCTGCACTACCTCAACCTTGAAGGCCGCGCCCACATCTCCCTCGTGAACCTCTGCGACGACGTGGCCCGCAGCCTCGACGCGCTGGCCGTCCTGCAAACCGAGGATCTGGACCAGAAAATCCCCATTCTTATTGCCAACCTCGGCAACCCGCCGCCCCTCATCGTCTTCAACAACGCCGACGGCCCCGCCACCGTAGACGCCGTCGCCGCCTTCCGCCGCCGCGTCATGGATGGCCCGCTCCTGGTCACCAGCCGCGACGCCATCCCCGGTATGACCACACTGGAGCTACTGCCGCTCAAACCAGACCCCGCCTTCCGCCTCTTTGCCCGCTACGCCGGGCGCCCGCCCACACCCGAAGAGCGCCAGGCCGTAGAGGGCATCCTGGCCTTCCTCCAGAACAACCCCCTTGCCATCACCGTTGCCGCCCCTCTTCTGCCCAGGATCGGCGCTGCCGAGCTTGGGCGTCAGCTCACGACCCGCCCTGGGCAGGCGTTAGGCCCCGTCTGGACCGCCTTTGCCCTCTCCTACGGCTTCCTGTCCGAAAAAGCAAAGCGCCTCTTCCCCGCCCTCAGCCTCTTCGCCGGCCCCGACTTCTCCGCCGATGCCGTCAAGTCCCTCTTTGATGAAGACATCGCGCTGGAGTTGGGCAACTTGGTGGGCGTCTCCCTCCTCCGCCGCGACCAGGCCACAGGCCGCTACAGCCTGCACCCCCTGCTCAAAGAGTACGCCAGGGGCAAACTGGAAAACGCCGACGCCCTGCACCTGCGCCTGGCCGCCTACTATGCCCAGTTCACCGGCGCCCACGACCAGCCAACCGAGGAGCACCTGAACGCCATTGCCCTGGACTTCCCCAATATCCGTGGCGCCGTGGAGTGGTGCCTTGCCAGGCCCAAAGAGGAACCGCCCGTCCTCCCACTCACAGATTTGGCTATCAACCTTTACCATTTCCTAATGGTGCGAGGTTACTGGGCAGAGCGCATCTACTGGGGCGAAGCGGCTGTGGAGGCTGCGAAGGCCATGTCAGATGAACAGCGCTTGGCCCTTGTTGTTCACCAACTAGGTATCGCTTATCAAATGCGGGGCCGCAGGGATGAAGCAATGGCATGCTTTGCACAGAGTCTAGAGCTTAACCGCCGCCTGGGGAACGACAAAAGTGTCGCTGGTAATCTCTACCAGTTGGGCATCCTGGCCCAGAACCAGGGCCGCCCGGAGGAGGCACGCGACCTCTACCAGCAGGCCAGGGCAATCTTTAAGCGCCTTGGAGATGAGGGGGCCATTGCCAGTACCGTCCACCAGTTGGGCATGTTAGCCTACTCTCAGGGCTACATGGACGAGGCCCACGAGCTCTACCATCAGGCCAGGGCCACCTTTGCGCGCCTTGGCGACCAGCAGGGCATCGCCAGCACGCTCCACGAGTTAGGTAGAGTGGCCCAGCGTCAGGGGCGCCGAGACGAGGCCAGTGACCTCTACCGGCAGAGCTTGGGCATCAAAAAGCGCCTTGGCGACCAGCAGGGCATCGCTGCAATTCTCCACCAGCTAGGCAATTTGGCCGAGGCCCAAGATCTCCCTGATGAGGCCAACGACTACTATCAGCAGGCCAAGACAACATTTGAGGGTCTTGGCGACCAGCGAGGCATCGCAGGCACCTTACATGGTTTAGGTGTGGTGGCCCAGAAGCAGCACCGCCTAGACGAGGCGCGCGACCTTTATCAACAGGCCAGAGCCATTTCTGAACGCTTGGGTGACCAGCAGAGCCTCGCTGGCACACTCCACCAGTTGGGCATGTTGGCAGAGGACCAAAGTCACACAGACGAGGCCCGCGACTACTGCCACCAGGCCAAAGAAGTCTTTGAGCGCCTGGGAGACCAACGGAACCTTGCATTCACGATCTATCAGTTGGGCAGACTTGATGAACATGCAGGCAACCTGGAACTGGCCCGCTCGCACTTCTTCCAGGCCCTGGAGATCCTTGAACGGCTCCGCTCCCCCGACGCCGAAACCGCCCGCCGCTCCCTCCAGCGCGTCCAGGAACAGCTCAAGGCAGCGGCTTTGCCACCTCCGTAGGGGCAGGGTCTCCCTGCCCGCGTCTCCTACCCGTAGGGGCAGACCAGCGTGTCTGCCCCGTCCCAGAGGTTGGGCGGACACATCGGTCCGCCCCTACGTGCTTGTTACACCGCTCATCGTCTTCCGTAGGGGCGTAGTCCCGATGCGTCGGGACGCCATCGCAACGGCGAATTGCCCCCTTTCCTTCAGGGAAGCGGTCAGAGTCAGGTCGCAGCGACACCTCCCCCTCCCCCAAACACCCTCTTTCCCGCTATCCTTCTCACCACAAACTCGCCTGTCCACCTTCCCATCATGCTAAACAAAACCCTAACAGGATCAATCAAAGCCTCACCAATCTGCGCGCCTCGCTTGCCTATCCGGGGAGAAAGCGAAAAACAGAAATCAACCAGTCGGCGGCCCATCAATCAAACTCCTCTGCCACTTTGCCGTCTTGCCCGTATGTCCGTCTGTCCGTCCCTTTCCTTGACTCCCGCCCCCTCCCGCCGTATCCTTGCGCCAACCCAGTGAAGTGAAAGGAGACCGCCATGCCCCTGTACGACTCCGAGTCCGGCGATATCACCATGATGCTCACGGGGGAATCCCTCATCACACGCCGCAAGTCCGTCTTCAAGGAGCCCAGCTACCTGAAGATGGTGGACCTGCTGCACAATGCCGACGTCACCTTCACCAACGCCGAGATGCTCTTCCACAACTACGAGCACGCCCCCAACCCCCACCAGAACGGCACCTACATGCGCGCCGACCCCGCCATCATCAAAGAGCTCCAGTGGATGGGCATCAACATCGTCGCCTGCGCCAACAACCACTCCTACGACTACGGCGAGGGCGGCGTCATCAGGAACATCGAGAACCTCAACGCTGCCGGCCTGGTCCACGCCGGCAGCGGGCGCAACCTGGCCGAGGCCCGCGAGCCCGCCTACATGGACACCAACGCAGGCCGCGTCGCCCTTATTGCGTGCACCGACTCCGGCCCCGCCGACGGCCGCGCCGGCGAGCAGCGCCGCGATATGCAGGGCCGCCCCGGCGTAAGCTGGCTGCGCTCCACCACCGAGTACACGGTGGA
>JACQUI010000265.1 GCA_016210395.1 Chloroflexota bacterium
AGCCCAGCGGGCGGCCAGGGAGCTGGGAGACCTGGAGGTGCAAGCCCGCTGGCACCAGGAACAGATCGCCAGCGACGGCGCCCTGGCCGCCCGCGCCCTTGAGATCGCGGAGCGCTACGCCGAGCTCCAGGCCGCGCGCCGAGACTACGATGCTCTGAACCAGGGGTTGAAAGCCCTGCGCGACCTGGAACGACGCCAGGGTGAGCTGGAGAGAGCCGTACAGAGCGCCCGGGTTTCCTGGGAGCGGAAACTGGCGGTGGCCTCGTCCCAGGCCCAGGACGCTCGGGCACGGGGGGACCGTGTCCCCGAACTGGAGCGTGACCTCGCGGCGACACGCGCCCAGCGGGACACCTTGGCTACCCTGGAGCGCCAGGCCCAGACTCAAGCCGATGAGGCGGCCGCCCTGGCCGCAGGCATCCAGGCAATTCAAGCCCGGATCGAGCAAGAGGGCAAGGAGATAACGGACAAGCTGGAGTTGCTCGCCCACGCCCAAGCCCAATGCCCCCTTTGCGGGCAGGAGCTGGACCCCGACGGCAAGGCCAGCCTCCAGCGCAAACTGGAAGAAGAGCAGCGAGCGCTGCGGGAGCAATGGAAGCGGCTAGGGAAGGATATCGAGGCTAAGCGAGCCGCCCACGAGACCGCCCGGAGGAGCGCCGAGACGCTCCAGGTCCGCCTGCGCCGGGACGGGCCCGCCTTGGAGCGCCGCATAGGATCACAGGAGAAGGAGCTCGCCGACGCCCGTGCCGCCCAGGGCCGCGCCGACGCCCTGGAGCAAGAGGCCGGCGCCTTGAAGGGCCGCCTGGACCAGCGCGACTATGCTGCTGCCGAGCAGCAGGAGGCCGCCCAGGTCCGCCAGGAAATCGAAGCCCTCGGCTATGACCCCAAGGCCCAGGAACGGCTCCGTCGTCGCGGCGAGGAGCTGGCGCCGGCGGAAGAGGAGCACCGTCTCCTACAAGAAGCCCAGCGCCGCCTCCCCGAGGAGCGCAAGGCCGCGCAGCGGGTGGAGGGCCAGGCCGCCGAACGCCGACGGGAGCAAGCCGAGCTAGCGGACAGGATGCGTCAACTCCACGCCGAGCTGACAGCCCATCCTGAGCTGCCAGGCCAGCTCGCGGGGGCCCGGCAAGAGCTGGCCGCGCTCCAGACTCGCCACACGGCAGCCCTGACCTGGCGGGCCCAGGTGGAGGAGCGCCTTCACTCCCTGGAGCGCCAGGCCCAGGAGCGGGACACCCTGGCCACGCAGCTGGCCCGTGCCAGGGACGACCGGCTCACCTACGAGCTCCTCGCCCAGGCCTTTGGCAAGGATGGCATCCCCGCCCATATCATCGAGGCGGCCGTGCCGGAGATCGAGGCCGAGGCCAACCGGCTCCTGGCCCGCATGACCGACAACCGCATGCACCTGGACATCCGGACCCAGCGGGAGAGGAAGGGGGGAGGCGCTATCGAGACCCTGGAGGTGCAGGTCGCCGACGAGCTGGGCACCCGCGCCTACGAGCTGTTCAGCGGCGGCGAGGCGTTCCGCATCAACTTCGCCCTGCGCATCGCCCTGTCGAAGCTGCTGGCGCGGCGCGCCGGGGCGCCCCTGCCCACGCTGATCATAGACGAGGGGTTCGGCACCCAGGATGGGGCTGGGCGGGAGCGGCTGGTGGACGCCATCAACGCCGTCCAGGACGACTTCCAGCGCATCTTGGTCATCACCCACCTGGACGACATCCGCGATGCCTTCCCCGTCCAGATCGAGGTCACCAAGACGGAAGAAGGGTCGATGATTCAGGTGCGGTGAGATGCGAGGCAGGAATGGGAGGCCCGGCATGCCGCTTGAAAACAAGGCATTGGACTCGCTCCAGATAAGCGACATCGACTCGCTAGTTGAAAACAAGGTCGCTGAGAAGAAGACAATTGACTACAAAGCCGCCCTTGTGGTCAACACGGAGTCCCAAAGGAAAGAGTTCCTCGCTGATGTCTCATCGTTTGCCAACGCATCTGGGGGTCACCTTATCTACGGAGTCCGTGAAACTAAAGGTGTGCCCACTGAGATATGTGGAATTGATATTGAGAACCCGGACCAAGAGATTCTGCGGCTGGATAGCATCGCGCGGGATGGCATAGAGCCCAGAATGCCAGGCCTTGCCATGCGAGCTATTCCAAGCAAGACAAGGCAAGTCCTTGTTATCCGCGTGCCTAAGAGCTGGGCCAGCCCGCACATGGTCACTTTCCAGCACCACTCCAGGTTCTATTCACGCAGTTCGAATGGCAAATATCCTTTGGATGTCGGAGAAATACGAGCGGCTTTCTTGGCTTCCGGGGCTTTGGCCGAAAGGATCAGAGGTTTTCGCATCGAGCGGCTGGCCGCCATTGTAGCCAGGGAGACGCCTGTCCCCCTTGGAGATGGCGCTAAGTTAGTCCTGCATATTGTGCCGATACGCGCATTCGATTCCGCTAGCATGTTAAGCACCTCCTCTTTAGAAGCACAGATGCAGCATCTCCCACCTATAGCGCGCGCCGCTGATGGCTCTCGTTACAATCTGGACGGGTTCGTCACATTTGATAGGGGGAGCACGGGTTCCCCTGCAGACTCGTATATTCAGTTGTTCAGGAATGGCTGTATAGAAGCGGTGGATATGTACCTTTTGCGCCAGCGTAGTGCTGGCCAACATACTATTCCATCCATGGCTTTCGAAGAGTACCTACTTAAGGCACTGCGTGGCTATCTTGTCGCTCAGAAAAGCCTGGGTATTGAGCCACCACTCTTTGTGATGCTCAGCCTGCTTCATGTGAAGGGCTACGAGATGGGAGTTGACCCCTCAAAGTTCTTCCTCTCTGAACACAGCCTACCGGTTGATAGGGAGAACTTGATCCTTCCTGAGATTGTGGTGGACGAATACGGTGTGGAGCCGGCCACCTTGCTGCGTCCAGCGTTCGATGCTGTATGGAACGCGTGCGGTTGGCCACAGTCAATAAACTACGATAAATCTGGGAAGTGGGTAGGCCACTAGCCGCGTGGCTCCGCTACGGCGCCGTCAGCTCCACGGGCGAACCCATCCTTCAAAACCCTCTCCCTTCAAAGGAGAGGGAAGGGTGAGGGTGATGTTCCCCCTCATCCCAGCCTTCTCCCTCCAGGGGAGAAGGGGTGTGTGAGCACGGTTTACCTTGTCCCCGCTACAGCATCGCCAGTTCAACAAGCGAGCCCTTTTCACCCCAGCAGGTGGCCCAGCA
>JACQUI010000267.1 GCA_016210395.1 Chloroflexota bacterium
ATCACCATGACCAGCATGGTATACAAGCTGGGCGAGCGCTTCGGTGTTCCCGTGTACGAGACCCCTGTGGGTTTCAAGTACCTGGGGCCGGTGATGCGCAAAGAGGACGCCCTGGCCGCCGGCGAAGAGAGCGGCGGCTACGCCTTCCACGGCCATATTCCGGAGCGGGACGGCATCCTCAGCGGCCTGTTCATCTTGGACATGATGGCCCGCACGGGCAAACGGCCCTCGGAGCTGGTCCAGCGCCTGTTCAGTCTCGTGGGCGAGCACCACTTCGATCGCTGGGACGTGCCTTTTGACCCGTCGAAGCGCAGCGCAGTGGTGCAGCGGGTCGCCGCCCGCACTCCCGCGACGCTGGGGGGCAAGCGCGTCCTGGGCAGGGACGAGACCGATGGCACGCGCTTCCGGCTGGAGGATGGCCACTGGCTCCTCATTCGCTTTTCCGGCACGGAGCCGCTGCTGCGACTGTACGCAGAAGCCGCATCTCCAGACCAGGTGAAACGCCAGCTTACGGAGGCCCGCGACCTGGCAGGGGTGTAACCTGCATGACCCCACAGGACAGATCGAGACCGCTACAAGAGAAAAAGCCCCGCCTTTGCGCCAAAAAGCAGCAAGGCGTCACGAGCAAAGCATCGTTGAATCACACCCTCGATTCTCGCAACACTTACGAACGGCACGACCCCAGCAACATGCTGGGCCGCATCGCCAGCCTCCCCGACCAGTGCTGGGACGCGTGGGAGCAGGCCTGCGCCTTTCGCCTCCCACCCAACTACGCCGGCGCCGAGCGGGTCGTCTTCCTTGGCGTCGGCGGCTCGGCCATTGGCGGCGACCTGGTGGTGGGCCTCTCCCAGCACAACGACCGCCTTCCTGTCACCGTGCTGCGGGACTTCCGCCTTCCGTCCTGGGTTGGCCCCAGCGCTCTGGTCGTCGCCTCCAGCTACTCCGGCAACACCGAAGAGACGCTGGAGCTGTACCGCCAGGCCAGAGAGCGTGGGGCCTGCCTGGCCGTCGTCACCGGCGGCGGCCGGCTTCTGGCGGCTGCACAGGCCGATGGCGCGCCCGCCTTTCATATCCAGTACCGTGGGGAAGCCCGCTCTGCGATGGGCTACAGCTTTATGGCCCCGCTCGCTCTCCTGTGCAGGCTGGGGCTGCTTCCCTACACCCGTGATGACGTGGCCGGAGCCGTAAAGCTGTTGCAGTCCCTCTCCGAAGGGCTGTCTCCTGACGTTCCCGCGGCGCAGAACCTAGCCAAGAGCATCGCCCTGGCCATCGGCGATGGGCTGCCCGTGGTCTATGGCGCGGGGTTCCTCACGGGCGCGGCCCGCCGCTGGAAAACACAGCTCAATGAGAACAGCAAGTCCTGGGCCTTCTACGAGGAGCTCCCTGAGCTGGCGCACAACTCTGTAGAAGGCTTTGCTCTACCCGCAGCGACCAGGGACTCGGTCTACGTGGTGCTGCTGCACTCGCACCTGCTCAACCCACGCATATCCGCCCGGTACGAGGGAGTGGAGGAAATCCTGGCCCAGCAGGGCGTTGCGCACCGCCAGATAGACGCCGTAGGCGGGTCTGAGCTGGCCCACCTGCTGAGCAGCGTCATGCTGGGCGACTATGTCAGCTACTATCTGGCCATGCTCCACGGCGTCAATCCCGCCTCGCAAGACATGATTGACCATCTCAAGAAACGTCTTGCCCAGGAGTAGCCGCCTCCAGAGTGTAGCGCCCCTGAGATTCCGTTGGGAAAGCAAGGCGGAGCATGATGCCGCACTCTTCAGAGGGCGGTAGACAAAGCCCAACTTCTGCGGAAGCTACCACCATAGAGGGAACAAATTGCCTTCTGCCGTTGAACAGGAGATCAGGGCGCTCATAGGGAAGCACGGGCGCATCACTTTCGCCCAGTTCATGGACATGTGCCTGTATTCGCCCTTGGGAGGGTTCTATTCCTCCCGGGCCAATAGGATCAGCGCCCACTTCAGGACGTCGCCGACCAGCCACCCTGTGTTCGGCGCGCTGATCGCCCGCCAACTGGAGCAGATGTGGCGTCTCCTTGGCGAACCCCCTGCGTTCCACCTAATCGAGGTGGGGTCCGGCGACGGCGCTCTTGCCCACTCCATCGTGGACGCCTGCGGGCAGACGTATCCCGCCTTGGCGAAGACCCTTCGCTACGTGGCCGCCGACTACGAACCCTGGTGGCCGCCGCTGGGCGCGGCGCCTGCAGACGGCGCGCAGAGGGGGATGTGGGACGTCCAGCGCGTGAAGACCGAGGGACTGCTGCCCTTCAGGAACGTGTTTGGCTGCGTGCTCTCCAATGAGCTGCTGGACAACTTCCCTTTCCACCGGTTCGTCATCCAGGATGGCCGTGCCAGGGAGGTCTTTGTTACCCTTGAGGGAGACAGCTTCGCCGAAGTCCTAGATGAACCGTCCTCGCCTCGTATCAAAGAGAGGCTGGCCAGCCTGGGCATGTCCCTGCCGGATGGCTTCCGGGGCGAGGTGAGCCTGGCGCAGGAGTCCTGGACTGCGCAGCTTGCCCAGACACTGGAACGCGGGTTCGCGCTCACCATAGACTACGGCGAGCGGGCCCCTGACCTCTACTCGCCGCAGAACGCCGGCGGCACGCTGGTCTGCTTCCAGCAGCATGTGCTCAGCGCAGACCCCTATCAGCTCATCGGTCAGCAGGACATTACCGCGCTGGTGGACTTCACCGCGCTCATGCAGCTTGGCGATCGGCATGGCCTGACCACCGTGGGCTACACCTTGCAGCGGGACTTCCTGGAGAGCCTGGGCTTTTCCTCATTCTTTGAGTCGGTCCTGGCACAGGAGCAATCCTACGCCTACAGAGAACTGAAGCGGATGGCTATGATGAGCCTGGTGGACCCGGAGGAGCACGGCGACTTCAAGGTGCTAGCACAGGCGAAAGGGATGGGGCCTGGGGTTGAGCTGCTGGGGTTCAAGGGAGGGCTGGGGCAGGCGAACGCAAACGCGTAGGAGGGTCTCACAAAGGCAGCACAGACGCAGCGATGACGCTCGCCGTAGTTGGCGAAATAGACGAAGGGGCGGGTCTGCGACCCGCCCCTTCGTCATTGCCTAGCAGATTGCCGACCAGTGTCCTACGGCTGGTGCCTGCTCATCGTGAGGAAGCCGCAGCTATCTGGGGTGTTGCAGCCGGCGAGGGCCATGTCCGGCTGGCCATTCTTGATCTTGACCTGCCGCGCGCCTGCGGTGCCCCGGAGCTGCTCTATGGCATCCCTCCATAGAATGCTGCGTATCCGGCCGTTGCCCAGGTTGCCGCCGGCGGAGTTGAGGGGATGCGGCCCCTCCACACGGATGTCGCCGGCGTAGAAGTCGTGGGCCTCGCCCTCTTTGACGCCGTGCCACTGGAAGCCTTCCAGGAAGTTCTGGTGGAACGTGGCGTAGCCGTCATAGGGGTTGAAGATGTCCACGTCTTTGATGGAAACGCCGGAGC
>JACQUI010000273.1 GCA_016210395.1 Chloroflexota bacterium
CCCACGCCTGCTCCAGCGCCTGAGCCGACGCCCACGCCCGCTCCAGCGCCTGAGCCGACGCCTACGCCCGCTCCAGCGCCTGAGCCGACGCCCACGCCCGCTCCAGCGCCTGAGCCGACGCCTACGCCTGTGCCCGGCAGCCCCGTGACCGCCGAGGTGACACCGGCGCTGGAAAGCGATCCGATCTCGGGTTCCGGGGACATCGCCGATGACCCAGCTATCTGGGTGCATCCTACGGACGCGTCGCTGAGCTTGGTCATCGGCGTCAACAAGGGTTCATCGGGAGGCGTGCTGGTCTACTCTCTGGACGGAGAGCAGCGACAGTTCCTGGCCGTTGGCGCGATCAACAACGTTGACCTGCGGTACGGGTTCTCCCTGGGCGGCCAGACCGTGGACATCGTCGGCGCGACGAACCGCAACACCAACAGTGTGGACCTCTTCAAGGTCAACCTGCCCGATCGCATGCTGGTCAAGGTGGGGTCGGTACCCGCTTCTTCCAGCGCAGAGATCTACGGTTTCTGCATGTACCGGTCGCCCGTGTCGGGCAAGACCTACGCCATCCCCAACTTCAAGTCGGGGGAAGTAGAGCAGTATGAGCTCTCGGACAATGGCGGTGCCGTGGCCGGCGCTCTTGTCCGCACGTTCGATGTCGGTAGCCAGACGGAAGGCTGCGTAGCAGACGACGTGCTGCAGCACCTGTACGTGGGCGAAGAGGCTATCGGCGTGTGGAAGTACGGCGCAGAGCCCTCCAGTGGCGCTGCCCGGACGCAGGTGGACAATACCGCCTCCGATGGCCATCTCACGGCAGACGTGGAGGGAATGGCCATCTACTGCGGGAACGACGGCGTCGGCTATCTCATCGTGTCCAGCCAGGGCAGCAGCACCTTTGTGGTGTATGACCGGCAGACCAACGCGTACTTGGGTTACTTCTCTGTGGTCGCCAACGGCGGCATCGACGATGTGACGGGCACCGATGGGCTAGACGTTACCAACACCGCACTGGGCGCGGCATTCCCCAACGGGTTGCTCGTCGTCCATGACTCGGTCAACTCCGGCAGCTCCGCTTCCAACTACAAGTTCGTTGCGTGGGACCCCATCGCGTCGGGCATGGGCCTGATGGTGGACGCCCAGCACGACCCGCGGACGCACAACAGCACTGGCCCCTCGCCTCTGCCTGCGCCAGAGCCGACGCCTACGCCCGCTCCCGCGCCAGAGCCGACGCCAACGCCTGCTCCAGCGCCCGGCCCAACGCTTTCGACCGCGCCCAACCTGAAGGTGGCCTTTATCGGCGACCAGGGCCTGGGTGGAGCATCGGTGGAAGTCCTGAACCTAATCAAGGCCGAAGGCACGGACATGGTCATCCACTCCGGCGACTTCGACTACGCCGGCGACCCGGCGGCCTGGGAGGCGCAGATCAACGCCACCCTGGGGGCGAACTTCCCGTACTTCGGCTCCGTGGGCAACCACGACACCGGCGGGTGGGACGCCTACCAGCAGCTTATGGTGGACCGTCTGGCCCGCATCCCCGGGGCATCCTGCACCGGCGAGTACGGCGTCAACTCCGCCTGCCACTACCAGGGGCTCTTCTTCATCCTGTCCGGCGCAGGCACCCTGGGGTCGGGGCACACAGCCTACATCACAGACCAGCTCGCCAACGACAGCTCCACCTGGAGCATCTGCTCCTGGCACAAAGACCAGAACGCCATGCAGGTCGGCGGCAAGGGCGACGAGGTGGGCTGGGAACCCTACGAGGCGTGCCGCGATGGGGGGGCGATCATCGCCACGGCCCACGAGCACTCCTATTCGCGGACCAAGACCCTGAGCAACATGACGGCGCAGACCATTGACGGCGTGTGGACGCTGGCCGACACGCTCAACGTGGGCGAGGGCTCCACCTTCGCCTTCGTGTCCGGCCTGGGCGGCAGGAGCATCCGGGACCAGTCTCGCTGCCTGCCTTCCACTCCCCCCTACGGGTGCAACGGCGAATGGGCATCCATCTACACCAGCACCCAGGGGGCCAAGTTCGGCGCGCTGTTCATCGAGTTCAACGTGGACGGCAACCCCAAGAAGGCCCGGGGCTACTTCAAGAACATTGCCGGTGAGGTCATTGACTCCTTCACGGTGACCAGCAGTCTCGGCGGGACCAACTAGAGGGACTCCCCACTCAGTTACTGGGGCGCCTGCCATTCCCAGGCATGGGCCGGGAATGGCAGGCGCTTGTGTCTGTTGTGATGCACAGGGGAAAGGAGAGGCCGCCTGACTTGCGCATAACACGCTTCTAGCGCGGCAGCCACGAAGATCCGGCTGCAGCGCTAGAAGCGTCTCTGGCTTGCCTGCTCAGCGCTCTGTCTGACGGGAGTGAGCGGTTCCACCAATCCTGCGCGCAAGGCGAATTGCACCATCTCTGCAGTATTCTTGGCTCCCAGCTTGCGCATGAGGTTTGCCCGGTGTCCATTGACGGTGTGAACGCTGAGAGACAGTTTCGCTGCAATTTCGCGGCTGGTCATTCCTTGTGCGATCAGGTTGAGCACCTCTCGTTCCCGCTCAGTAGGTACGCCCAGGCGGGCCGAACGACCACGGCTCTCCTTCACTATTGCCACCTCCACCAAGGCAACAGTAACAGCGCAGCCGCTTCAGGGTAAGGGGGCGATTGTTCATTTGACAGAGGAAAAAGGCTCAGGAGAAACGCCCTTTCTTCCTACACTGCCCTGGCCATTCGTCTCTTTCCCACACAGCCCGCTGTTCCTGATGCAGTGTCTCGTGAATGGGGTTGCATGACCCCCGCGATCTTGCACACGTGTCCGCGTCGTTGTGGGCCGCTGCACGAGGGAGAGGAGAGGTTGCTCACTGTGCAGCCGCCGGGCCACCCTGTGTACAGCTTTTGTCAGACACACATTAGAGGAAACAGAGCAATATAAAGAGGCGGCCACCCGCTCCATTCGCAGAGGAGAGGTGGCCGCCCTTCTTGTTTCCGCAAGCGCCCCCATGAGGCGCGCCGTCAGACAACTACGCTATTTTCTGGTAGGTGCGCAAGCAGCGGGAGCAGACGGACATCTTTCGCATTCGCCCGCCCACGTCCAACTTGACGCGGTGGATGTTTGCCAGCGACCGCTTGTTGGTGGACACTTTGGAGTGGCTGACGTTGTTTCCGAACTGCCCGTTCTTGCTGCAAATCTGGCAATCCGCCATGAGCGTCCTCTTTGACTGGGGCACGGCCCTTCAGTAGAATCTGACCATTACGTTACCACACCCTACCATCGCGTTCAACTGGCGCGTGCTTCGCCTCATACGCAGCCGGTGTACTAGCGCGGACTAGTACAGATGCAACTTTACTGGACCGTCTTCACCCTGGATAATGGCTAGCGCCAGGCAATGCTGAATGACCGGCAGCGGCTTTCGCACTCTCAACCCTTCGTGCACTGGAACGGCCAAACGAGCCTATGCGCAACAGACGTAAGAGCCCCGGCGCAACTCTGACCGGCGACGACCTTTTGGGTATGTTTGCCTCCGCTCAGGCGTGCCTGTCCATGCACGCTGCACAGGTGGATGCTCTGAACGTTTTCCCCGTGCCCGACGGCGATACGGGCGCCAACATGTCTCTGACCATGAAAGCCGTCGAGGACAAGCTGGCAGGCCAGTCGGGCAAGAGCGCGGGGGCCGTTGCCGCCGTCTTTGCTCGTGAAGCAATGATGGGAGCGCGAGGCAACAGTGGCGTCATCCTGTCGCAGTTCTTCGCGGGCATCGCTAAAGAGCTGGAAGGGCGCGAGACCTTTGGCGTGAAGGAAATGGCCGCAGCCCTGCGGAGGGCCTCGGAAGAGGCCTACAAGGCGGTCAGCAAGCCCGTAGAGGGCACCATGCTTACCGTGGTGCGCCTAGCGGCGGACGCTGCGCTGCGGGCGCTGGCGGAAGGCGAGGAGACCCCCTCCGGCCTGTGGAGCGCAGCGTGCCAGGGCGCGCGCGACGCCCTAGCCCAGACTCCCGAGCTGTTGCCCGTGCTGAAAGAAGCGGGCGTTGTGGACGCCGGCGGCCTGGGCATCGTTGCGCTGATGGAGGGGGCGCGGGCATACCTGATGGGCCTGCCCCCTGCGCCACTGGACATTGAAATTGGCCGGGCCGCGCCAACACCGGCGTACCTTACGGCAACGGCGGAGGATGCCTTCGGCTATTGCACCCAATTCCTCCTGGAAGGGCAAGGACTTGTGGTGGACAGCGTCCGCCGCCGCCTGGAGGAGATAAGTAACTCCACGATTGCTGTGGGGGACGGGACGGCCATCAAAGTACATGCCCATGCCCTGGACCCCGGCGCGCTGCTCAGCTATGCGGTGGCTTTGGGACGCATCAGCCAGGTGAAGATCGAGAACATGGACCTCCAACACCAGGGGTTCATGGACATGCACCGGCGGCAAGGGGACGGGCAGGCAAGAGCGCCCGTGGCCGTGGTTGCGGTTGCGGCGGGACTGGGCATCGAGCGCATCTTCCAGGAATATGGCGTGGTGGCCATTGTACAGGGCGGGCAGACCATGAATCCCAGCGCAAGAGACCTGCTGGAAGCGGCGGAGCAGGCCAACGCCGGTGAGGTTATCCTGCTGCCCAACAACCCCAACATTGTTGGAACGGCCAGGCAGGCGGCGGCCCTGGCTCAAAAACCAGTCCATGTCCTGCCCACCACCTCCATCCCCCAGGGTATTGCCGCGCTGCTGGCCTTTGCCCCGGAATCCGATGCCGCGTCGAACCTGGCGCACATGGGGGAAGCCCTGAAACGCGTGCGTTCCTGTGAAGTGACGCGGGCGGTCCGGTCCGTCCGCATCAACGGCGTCATGGTGCGTGAGGGGCAGGCCATCGCGCTGCTGGATGGCGACCTGGTTGCGGCGGCGGAGACGCCTCTCGCGGCGCTGGAGGCCCTTTGCGGCAAGGTCCGGCCGGCCGCCGGCTCTCTCCTCACGCTGTACTGGGGCGCGGGCACCACCGAAACCGAAGCGGCGGCAGCGGCGGAGCGGCTGCGGGCGTGCAACCCGGGCATCGAGGTGGAGGTGGTGCACGGCGGCCAGCCCCACTATGACTACCTGGCGGCCATAGAGTAACCCGGGCGGAGAGGGAATGTCCCCATGTCCGTATGCAAGTATGCCCGGATGCCTCAATGCCCGAAAGAGGAGTAACTTATGACCGTTAGGGTCGTTACCGATAGCACTGCTGACCTTCCGCCGGACCTGGTAAGAGAGCTGGGCATCACAGTGGTGCCGCTGTCCGTGCGCTTCGGGCAGGAGAGCTTTCTGGACGGCGTTGAGCTCTCCTCGGACGCCTTCTTCCAGCGTCTTGCGGCAGCAAAAGAGCTGCCCTCCACCTCCCAACCAGCGCCGGGAGTCTTCTTCGATGTGTACCGGCGGCTTGTGGACAGCGGCAACCAGGTGGTCTCGGTGCACATCTCCTCCAAGCTCAGCGGCACCATGAACTCGGCGCTGCAGGGGAAGGAGAAGCTGGACGGCGGGCAGGTGGAGGTCCTCGACTCACTCCAGGCGACCCTCGGCCTGGGATTGGTGGCAACGGCGGCAGCGAAGGCTGCAAAAGGTGGAGCCAGCCTGGCGGAGGTTATGGCGGTTGCCCAATTGGCCATAGGGGAAGTCCAGCTTTTCGGCGTGCTGGACACGCTGGAGTACCTGCAAAGAGGAGGGCGCATCGGCAGGGTGAAAGCCCTCCTTGGCTCTATCCTGAAGGTGCGTCCCATCATCACCGTGCGGGAGGGGATGCCGGAGTCGGCGGGGATGGCCCGCAGCAGGGCGCAGGGGATAGAGTTCCTGCTGACCGTTGCCAGGGAGCGGGCGCCCCTGAAGCAGGCGGCGGTTATCTACAGCACCACGCCGCAGGAGGCGGACCAGCTTGCCGAGCAGGTGAAGCCCTTTGTCCAGGATGGGCTGGTGATAAAGTCGCGGTTCGGGCCGGTGCTGGGGACGTACGTCGGCCCCGGGGCGTGGGGACTGGCCGTGCAGTCGGAAAAGAAGGACTCGCTGGCGTAGGGGGAGGTGCTTGCCCGCCTGTTCCCCAGCCTGCCGCCTACTTCTCAGCTAACGCGTCATACCTCGCACAGAGGACTATGACTCCGGAAGGAGTCGCAGTGCATCCACGTGGCGGGGCCGGAGCATCTGGAAGTGCCGGCGGTCCAGTGTCGCGAGCTTTGGCTCGTTGAGCCGCTCGATCACCGCTAGGACTGCAGCATCTACAAACCCCACGTTCGCGTCGGCGTACCGGTCACACAACTCCCGGATGCGGCGGTAGTCTGTCGGCTGCAACTCCTCCACAACATAGACGCCGGCAAGGATGTCTTCGAGAAGAGCGTTGAAGACCCCAGCATGGAGGCGTACGTGCACTAGCCAGTCGACTTCAACCAGAACGGGGGCAGGAATAACCAGCGGCTCCGAAGTGTCCCGCAGAAGATCAAGACAGCGCCTGTGCTGGGCATCGTTTCGGTCGAGGGTTGCGTACAACGGCCCGGTGTCGAGGACTAACGCCACGATCGAGGCTCAGGCTGAATGTCACCGGCGTTGCTTGCTGTGTCTGTATACCCCGAGGCGCCTATGCCCCAACTTCGCGGCCGCGGACGATAGCTCCTGGCCTTTTCTTCTAGCGCCTCTCGGACCAGGGCAGCCATGGAGGTGCGGCGCTCTGCTGCAATCATCCGCAGGCGCTGGAGCAACTCTTCTGGGATAGAGATAGTGGTGCGTTTCATAGCACTATGCTAGTGGCGATGATGTTGGCCGTCCACCTCTGCCGCTAGTCCTTGCCCATGACCGGGAGGGATTGAGACAGCAGCACGTCTACTCCTGTCATGATGGTGTTGCCCTCCCCCTAGAGAAAGGTGTAAAACGGAGAGGCGCGGGTACTCGCGCCTCTCCATTTTGTAGCCATTGGTCCCATTTTAGGCGCAAGGGGGTAGAGAGTGACTAAGCCCACCGGCCAGCGTCGAGCCGCTGCGCCCTCAGCCGCTGGAGCAGCGGCACGGGACCGCACGCCCGCGTTCCTGCGCGTCCTGAAGCTGGAAGAGAGTCGAGGCTACGACGACCGGGCCGTCTTCGGCGGGCTGGACGCCTTCCTGACCCGCTGGCAGGCGGAGGAGCCTTCCAATCCAAGCATCGAGCGCCTTGTCGCCGCTGGGGTCTTGCCGGCGGCCTACCGTGACCTCTCGGCGCAAGCGCGAGTGGGCTGGGCCACACGCGCGTTGCAGGCCCTCGAAATCTCCCACCCCCAGATACCGGTGCCCCCACAGCCCTCCCCTGCCCGCCGTGAGCAGCGGGAACTCAATCAACCTGCAAGGAAAGCAATCAAAGGGCCGGCGAGCGATGCCAGAGGCGCAGACTCCCTTGCCGCGCCACCGCCAAAGAAGGGCGAAGCCTCCACAACCAAGGCCGTGTCCAGGCAGCCAAGAACGGCGAATGCAGCGGCTTCCCCCGCTGGCCTGAGCCCCGATGCTCCTGCCGCTGCCCTGAACTCCGCGCGGGGGCGCGCCCCGACCCTCCTTGGCAAGCTGGGCGTGACCACCGTTCGCGACCTCGTGTACCTCTTCCCTCGCCGCCACAACCCGGTGCGCCCCGTGGCAGAGCTGCGTACAGGAGAAGAGCAGGCGACGCTGGCAACACTGTTGCAAGTGCGCCCGGTGCGCCTGGGACGGGCGATGGAGGGGACGGAGGGAGTGATCGGCGACGACACAGGCAATATACGCGCCGTCTGGTTCAACCAGAAGCGCCTGGCCCAGTGGCTGAAGCCGGAGACGCGCTACGTCTTCAGCGGGAAGGTGACCGAGTTCCAGGGCGCGGCCATCTTTGATTCGCCCGACCATGAGGAGGCGCGGCCCGGCAGCAGCTTGGAGTCGGCGCTGCAGCAGGGGGGCCTGTTCCCCGTCTATCCCAGCACAGAGGGCCTGTTCCAGCCGGCGCTGCGCCGCATGGTGCGGGAGGCCCTGGCCCGCTGCGCCGACGGCATTCCCGACGCCCTGCCTGCGGACCTGCGCAGGCGTAACAGCCTGATCGGGCTGCGCCAGGCCCTGTGGCAGGCCCACTACCCCGAGGGGCAGGAGCAGTACGACGCGGCCCGCCGCCGCCTGGCCTACGAGGAGCTGTTCCTCATCCAGCTTGGCGTGCTGGCCCACCGCCGCGCGGCTGAAGCGGTGGCGATGGGCGTCGAGCTGAAGCCGCCCGCCGGGTTCCTGGACGCCTTCTACGCTACCCTTCTCTTCAAGCTGACGCCTGCCCAGGAGCGGGTCTTGCGGGAGGTGCTTGGCGACTTGGAGCGCCCCGTCCGGCCCATGAGCCGGTTGCTGCAAGGCGA
>JACQUI010000269.1 GCA_016210395.1 Chloroflexota bacterium
ATGGAAAGACTCTCTGTGGGACAGGCTCTACTATGACACAGTTTACAAGAAGACTTACGGTCGTCGGAATTGCTGGGAGGAAACAGTTGCCAGCGTGTGGGCGTGGGACAACCCCGGTGTTCGGTCACCAAAATTGAGGGAGCAGTTCTTCCGTCGTATGATAAGGTCTATACCGGTTCCTTGCTACAGCGCGGGTGCTGATTACGATTCGGAAACGGTTCGGCCAATAGAAGACGGACTGGCAGCCCAAGTCAACCAGTGCATCGAGTCTCCGGCGAGTCCACCGCCCCTGTGGGGGATGTTGCCTCGGCCCTACGTGCAGCCATGGACGCGATATGAGAATGTGGACTTCACTATGAGTCGAAGTGCCGGAGGAGTCCTAGCGAAGATGCTGAACTCAAACGGTGGAGTCAGGAAAACGATCAGAATATATCATCGGTAGAAGCCGCTACGACCATGTCCGTTGACATCGTCTTTGAAACGCATTCCATGAGCGTGGACAACGAGCGCGGCCTGGCAACCGGCTGGCTTGACGGCTGCTTGTCGGAGAGAGGCCGCCTGCTGGCGAAGGAGCTGGGAGACCGGAGACGAGGCGAGAGGATAGACGCAGCGTTCACGTCGGACCTTGGGCGGGCAGTGGAGACGGGCGCCATAGCCTTCGGCGGAACGGGAATCCCCATCTACAAAGACGTGCGCCTGCGTGAGTGCAACTATGGAGCCTTGAATGGCGCGCCTGCCGTCCAAGTGGAGGCGGAACGGTTCAGACACATTGATGTCCCATTCCCGGGAGGGGAGAGCTACCGGGATGTGGTGGGACGCGTTCAGGAGTTCCTGCATGACCTCTCCCGCGGCTGGGACGGCAAATCCGTGGTCGTTATAGGACACTCCGCTACTCGATGGGCGCTGGACCATCTGCTGACGGGCGCGCCCCTTGAAGACCTAGTCGTCGCGCCCTTCGGATGGCGGGAAGGGTGGCGCTATTCTTTGTAGTACAATACGTCGAAAGGAGGGAGCGATGGCAAGCACAGGCTATTTCGTGAAACCTAAAGAACTGACGGACGAAGAGCGCCAGAAGCTCCAAGAGCTTATGGACAAGATCAGGAAAGAGCGCGACCGGCGAAGGGAACTCTATGGCCCTATTGATGTAGCAGCTCTGATACGTGAGGTGCGGGAAGAGCAAGCAGGCGATGAGACTGGTCGTTGACGCCAGCATCGTCCTCCGCTGGTTCTTAGAGGACGAACGCACGACTGAGGCGGACGACCTGTTAGATAGCATTCTGGCGGGCCAAAATGAAGCGCTGGCCCCTCCGCATCTGCGGGCAGAGTGCTTCAGCGCAATGACTCGCATCATCTTGCAGGAACCTCACAGGTTGAGCCTCGCTGCGGCCCAAGAGCACTTGGCTACGTTGGCGGCACTCCCGTTGCGGATCGCCGAGCCAGCAGGGCTGTATGACCGCAGCCTGGCAGAGTTCGTCAGCCGTCGTCTTCACCCTTCAATGGCCTATGACATAGTCTACCTGACCCTGGCCGAACTCCTTGATCTTCCCCTCTGGACGGGAGACGCTCGTTTCTACTATGCCCTCCGGCCCTTGCCCTCACGGGTCACGCTGATACCTTCCACACGGGCGCCCACCGGCCTGTAAAACCCGCTCCCAGCGCCTCGCATCAATGGACTGCAATGCCGTAGGATAGACGTGCGCGCGAACGCAAGAACACAAGGAGCATTCCCTTGAAAGCAATCCTCTCTGTCTACGACAAGGCAGGCCTGGTAGACTTCGCAAAACCGCTGGCGGAGCTGGGGTACGAGCTGCTGAGCACCGGCGGCACCCACCGGGAGCTGGCGTCGGCGGGCGTGCCCGTGCGACAGATCTCGGACTACACCGGCTCGCCGGAGATCCTGGACGGGCGGGTGAAGACGCTGCATCCCAAGGTCCACGGCGGCATCCTGGCGCGGCGCACCCTGTCCGGGGACATGGCCCAGCTAGCCCAGCAGGGCATCGGCGCCATAGACGTGGTCGCCGTGAACCTGTACCCGTTCAGGCAGACGGTCGCAAAGCCGGGCGTGACGCTGGAGGACGCGCTGGAGAACATAGACATCGGCGGGCCGGCCATGGTGCGCGCCGCCGCCAAGAACTACCCCAGCGTCGTGGTCGTCGTAGACCCCGCCGACTACGGTTGGGTGGCGCAGAAGCTGCGGGAGGGCGGCGTCTCCCAGGAGGAGCGTCGCAAGCTGGCGGCCAAGGCATTCCAGCACGTGGCGCACTACGACACCCTGGTGGCCGAGTACCTGCGTGATGGCGAGCCATTCCCATCGCACCTGACCGTGGCCATGACCCGCCTCCAGGAGCTGCGCTACGGCGAGAACCCCCACCAGAGGGGCGCATTCTACGCATACGACTCGGTGCGGACGCCCCGGGAAGGTCTGGGCGCGGCCACTCAGCACCACGGGCGCGCCATGTCCTACACCAACTTCCTGGACGCCGACGGCGCGTTCAACCTCGTGTGCGACTTCGCCGAGCCCGCTGTGGCCATCATCAAGCACACTAACCCCTGCTGCCTGGCCGTGGGCAATGGCGGGTTGCCGGGCCTCTACGAGCGCGCGCTGAAAGAGGGCGATCCCGTATCGGCCTACGGCGGCATCGTTTCCACCAACCGCACGCTGGACTACGCCCTGGCCGACGCCCTGCGCCAGGTGCTTAGCCCGGTGACCGGCGAGCGCATGTTTTACGAGATCGTGATCGCCCCGGACGCCACGCCCGACGGCCTGGCGCACCTGAAGCGGAAGTCGCAGGACCTGCGCATCCTAACGGCCCCCATGGGCGAACCGCACCGCGTGCGGCTGGACGTGCGCTTTGTGCGCGGCGGGGCGCTGGTGCAGGAGGCCGACGTCACGGCGGAGACGGAGTTTAAGCTGACCAGCCGGCGCCAGCCGACGGCGTCGGAGATGGGGGACCTTCGGACGGCGTGGGCCGTGTGCAAGCATGTGAAGTCCAACGCCATCACCATCGTGAAGGACGGCGTGCTCATCGGCATGGGGCCGGGCCAGCCCAACCGGGTGCGCAGCGCGGAGATCGCGTGCGCGGCCGCGGGCGAGCGGGCCAGGGGCGCGGTGGCGGCCTCGGACGCGTTCCTGCCGTTCCCGGACACGCTTGAGGTGTGCGCAAAGGCCGGCGTCACGTGCCTGGTGCATACCGGCGGCTCCATCCGCGACGAGGACTCGGTGAAGGCGGCGGACCGGTTGGGCATGTCGCTGCTGACCAGCGGGGTAAGGCATTTCAGGCATTAGGTTGGTATGGTGGCACTGCAGTAAGACCCGTGGCATAATGGTGGGGCTATGGCACTCAAACAGACTGCAAAAGACAAAGGGCTGCACCTTGGCAAACAGGGGCGGCTAGTTATCCCCGCTCATCTCCGTGAAGAGTTGGGTTACAAGGAAGGGGATAAGCTCATCGCGCGAGTTGAAGATGGGAAGTTGGTGCTTGAGACGCCTGAGCATGCGCTGGCCCGGATACGGGCCTATGTACGTAGTCATGTCCCTCCCGGCGTGAGTCTGGCTGACGAACTCATTGCCGAACGGCGCGAAGAAGCTCGCAAAGAGGCCGAGGAAGAGACGTGATGCAAGAGGAACGAGGTGTAGTCCTGGATGCCTCTGCCCTTTTAGCATACCTCAACGAGGAGACTGGAAGGGACGCTGTCGCGCCAGTTGTTCCCAAGGCCATCATCTCTACGGTCAACTGGGTAGAAGTGGTGCAGAAGCTACTTGCCCGAGGGATAGTATACGTTCCCGTGAAGGATGCCCTTGTTGGTGCGGGACTAGAGATTCTTCCCTTCACGGCGTCTGAAGCTGAAGTTGCGGCTGAACTTGAAGCACAGACCAAACCTCTTGGCCTTTCCCTTGGGGATAGAGCTTGCCTCGCGCTAGCGCGCCGTCTGGGTGTGCCAGTCCTCACAACTGATCGCATCTGGGGCCAGCTTACCCTGCCTGTAACCGTCCAGGTGATCCGCTAGCCCATGACTACCTCCCACCCTTCCGTAGACGTCGTCATCCCCGTGCTGAACGAAGAGAAGGCGCTGCCCGTCTGCGTGGCGCGGCTTCGGGAGTTCTTGCCCAAGGCTATCCCCAACCCGTACCGCATCGTCATCGCCGACAATGGCTCCAGCGACAGGACGCTGGACATTTGCCAGGAGCTGTCGCAGCGCTACCCGGACGTGGCGTACATCCGCCTGGAGCAGCGCGGCAGGGGTCGCGCCCTGAAGAAGGCATGGCTGGAGAGCAGCGCCGGCATCCTCAGCTATATGGACGTTGACCTCTCCACGGACATCAACGCTTTTCCTGCGATGGTGAAGGCCCTGGAGGATGGGGCGCACGTGGCCTACGGCTCGCGCCTGGCCAGAGGGGCCAAGGTCTACAAGCGGACCCTGAAGCGGGAGATCACGTCAAGGGGGTATAACGCCCTCATCAAGCTGCTGTTCTGCAACCACTTCAGCGACGCGCAGTGCGGCTTTAAGGCGGTGACCCGGGAGACGGCCCAGGCGATCGTGCCGCACGTCGTGAACAACAACTGGTTCTTCGATACGGAGCTGCTGCTGATTGCCGAGAAACGCGGATTCCGGCTGAAGGGCGTGCCAGTGGTGTGGACGGACGACCCGGACACGCGGGTCCGCATCATGCGCACTGTGGCGGAGGACGTGAAGGGTCTATTCAGGCTGCGGTTCGGCGGGATGCCGAGGGTGGAAAGGCCAAGATAGGCTGAACAGCGCGGGAGTCACAGCCGCTTGGGGAAAGGCGTGGACTCCACACCGCTATCTGGCTCCTGTCCCGGGAAGGTTCTGACAAGCCTTCACGCGATCGCCGTCATGGCCGCCGGCGGGCGCGGCGCTTCGCCTCCAGCCATCGCTCCGTGGGTGACGCCGACTCGCTTTGCGGCACGGGCGGCCCCTCCCTGGGTTGCTGCCTGGTGGAAGGCTCAGGGCGGGGACGGGGCCTCTGGGGCGGAGGCAAGGGCGCATCAGCCTTCTCCTGAGCGGCGGGTCTCGCAGACCTCCTGTCCTCTATGCCTGCCGCCGGCTGTGGCGGGGGCGCGTGCTCTATATGCGCCACGGCGCGGGCGTGTCCCGCCCGGTGCCGGCGCATCCTGGCCAGGATTGGGGATGCCTCCTGGGGCTCCACGCGCGCCCGCCTTGCGCCCACCCAGGCGCGGGCGGCGGCGGTCCACTCGGCAAGGTCCGCCCGGCGGAGGTTGAGACGCCGCACCGCCACGTCCAGGGGCAGCAAGAGCGTGGCGGCCATCAGCAGCCACCAGGCGAGCGGAACACGGCCATAGGCAGGCGGCAGGTCCGGGGCGAAGGCCTCCTGCGGCTGCGCCAACGTCCGCCCGCCTGTGGCAGTCGCGACTTGGCCCAGCAGCCTGCCTCCCTGGTCGAAGCCGGGCTGCGGGCCTATGTCCCCATACTCAGGCGGGTAGGGGACCACGAGCCCTCCGACGGTGGAGCGCCGCGCGCCGTCCGCGCCTTGCTCGGTCACGGTGACCAGGTAAGCGCCCTGGCTTGTGGCGGGGAACCGCGCCTCATAGCGTCCCGGCGCCACGGCCTTCAAGGGCACATCCACGCCGGACAGGTCCGGGTCGGCCACGCGCGCCGTGAGGGTCGAACCGTGCTCCGTCTCGCCTTCCACGCTGAGGACCGCTTCGCTGCCCACGACCGCCCCGCGCACCTGAAAAGGCGCTTCCTCCGGCGGCAGCGTCCAGTCCACCAGCGCCGACCAGAAGACGCCGCCGCGCTCCCAGCCAGTGAGTCCCGCCGACCAGCGGCCCTCGGAGTCGCTGGTCCAGGCAGCGGCCCGGCCAAGGCCGAACTGCCATTGGGCCAGCAGCGGGTCTCCCCGCGAGGAGACCAGGATGGCCTGCGCCGCGCCCTTGGTCTGGGTGACCACGTACCCGCCGAGGGTGGGGAATTGCCCGCCTGTCACCGTCAGGACGGGGCTGCTGCCTGCCACCAGCGGCTCCACCGGCTCTTCGACGATCGGATGGCTGGCGGCCAGCTTCGTCTCGTCGGTCATGATACGCGGGATGTCCCTGGCCCGGTCCGTGTAGTAGAAGCGGCCCTGGCCCTGCTCTGCCAGCCACTGAAGCAGAGGCACGTCTGCGCCCTGCCCCACGGCGATAGTCGAGAGGGTCATGTTGCGCTCTCGCATCCGGGCCAGCACGCCCGGGTAGTCGCCCTGCTGGGACTGGCCGTCGGTGAGCAGGATGATATGTTTGCCGGGCGCTTCCGCGCTCTCCAGGGTCTGCTGCGCGGTTGCAAGCGCCGGATAGATATCTGTGCCGCCGTCAGCCACCAGCGTGCCGACCGCCCTCTGCATCGCATTGCGGTTGGGGCCGAGCTCCTGGATGGGGACGAGCCACCAGTGCTGTGCGTCG
>JACQUI010000271.1 GCA_016210395.1 Chloroflexota bacterium
ATGTCCTGGCGGCAGGCGCGCCGGCCTAGGAGCTGCAACGCCTGGCCAGGACCAGTTCCCGGCAGTCCTTGGGACTGCCTTCAATAGCCCGACAGCGCACCGCGTGAAGCGGTGACAACTGAAAGCCTTGTAGCCCGCAGGGCCTCAATCCCCCCTCCGCCCAGACGGCCCGTCTAGCCCACCGGGCCGTCTGGTGTTTTCCGGAGAGCGCGTCAGAGCTTTGCTCCCCTACTCCCACAAGCCCAACACTGCCATGCTACCCTGGCGCGACGAGTAGAGGCAATAGGCTTCTCGCCAAGGCCATGCCACCGCACAACGTGACGCCAATATCATGGTTTCCCATTCATGATGTGCGCTTCCCGTTGCCAGCCCCCAGGATGTACTGTACACTCCAACTGAAGAGCCAGCACCACTTGCTGCCTTTTCGCCAATGATAGCCTGGGCCTCCTCAGAGGTACAGCAGTCCGGCAGGCGGGGAGCATCCTCGCTCCTGGCCCGCCCTGGGTTCCCCGGTCACCCTTGTCACGTTCAACTCGTAGCCGGCGCGAAAACGCCACAAGCCCCAGTTCTGGGAGTCTGCCTGTCTAGAACCATGCCTGCCGGCATCTGTCCCCTCCACGGGGAAGACGACGGACGCAAGAGGATAGCCGGCCCCATTGACGGTCGGTCCTGCAGGTTTTCGCAGGCCATCTAGAGAAGGAAGAGGCAAAGCCTCATGCACCAAGACCAAAGAAGGAGGGATGATATGAAGAACCTAGCAGTCTATCGGCAAATACTTGTGGGAAACAGGTGGCGCGGCCTTACGCGGCCTCGGGGATCATTCGTGGCCTTCCTCATCCCCTTGCTGCTCATAGTGTCCTTGACGGCGTGTAGCAGCGCATCCACACCCACCCCCACCGCGCCCCAGGCCGGCGGCGCCCTGCCCACGCCAACCCAGCAAGAGACAATCAAGAGCGGCGGCGCCCTGCGCGTCGCCCTGCCCGCCAACGTCCTTGGCATGGACCCCGCCTTCAGTCTCAATACAGCGGATATCATCTCCACGCTGCAACTCTACGATAATCTGGTCCTGCGGCAGCCTGATGGGAGCTTCCGTCCCATGCTGGCGGAGTCGTGGACCCACAACGATGAGCTGACGGAATGGACGTTCCACCTGCGGAAGGGCGTCAAGTTCCAGAACGGGAAGGACTTTGAAGCGGAGGACGTGGTCTTCACCTTCAACCGCCTGCTTGACCCTGCGACTGGTTCCCCCGGGAGGACCAGCGTGGAGTTCATCAAGGAAGTCATAGCAGACGATCCCGACACGGTGCGATTCGTCCTGAAGGGGCCGAACGCCTTCGTTCTGAGCGGCCTGACCATCTACCAGGCGCGTATCCTGCCGGCCAACGTGGACGTGTCCCGGCTTCAAAATGAGTCCTTTGGGACCGGCCCGTTCAGCCTGGTCGAGTTCCGTCCGGGGGAACGGACGATCATGAAACGCAACCCAGACTACTGGGACAGCCCACGGCCCTACCTTGACGAGCTGGTCTTTTTCTACATGTCTGAACCGGAGACCCGGGTTGAGGCGCTCAAAGATGGAAGCGTTGACGTGGTCTTCCCACTGGAGCCAACAAGCCTCCGCGCGCTGGAAGGCGTACCGGGAGTGCGTGTTGATGAGAAGGCCAGCGCCGCTTATTTGAACCTGGCCATGGATACCCGGGTACCGCCCTTCGACAACAAGCTGGTGCGCAAGGCCGTTCAGTTGGCCACGGACAGGGAAGCCATACGAAAGGTGGCTAACCTTGGCCGTGGGGCCATCGCCAACGACCACCCCATTCCACCCAGCGACCCCGCCTACTGGAAAGACCAGACGATCACTCCCTATGACCCGCAAAAGGCCAGGGACCTCCTGGCCCAGGCCGGCCACCCCAGCGGCATTGACCTGACCCTGCACACCAGCACGGTGGAACCCGGTATGACGGAGATGGCAGTGGCCTTTAAGGAGTCGGCTGCCCCAGCCGGCATCAGGGTTACCATCATCCGGGAGCCCGAGGACGCCTACTGGGCGAGGGTATGGATGGCGGAACCGTTCACCACGGTTACCTGGAACGGAAGGGAGCCGGATGAAGCCCTGACCGTTGTGTACATGAGCAGCGCCGAGTGGAACGAGGCGTACTACAAGGACCCGGAGCTGGACGCGCTGATCATACAGGCCCGCAGACAGGTGGACAATGCCGAACGCAACGCCACCTACGCTGAAATCCAGCGCAAGCTCATAGATCAAGCGACCCGCATCATTACGGTCTTCAGGCCCATTCTGGTGGGTGTGCGGACCAACGTGATGGGCGTGGAAGCCCACCCCAACAACTGGCTTATCTTGAGCGAGGCGTGGCTGAATCGCTAGCCCGCCTTCAATCTGCCCCGAGAGGGATGGGCGACACATCTGGCCGCGGGGCGCCATCCGCCCATCCCCAGGGCAGCGGGGCCCCACCCCCCTGCCCTACCCATGCCCCGCAAGGTGCGTGCCCATAGCACAATCTTCAAAGTAGGGGAGACCCGCCCATGATCCGCTTTCTCACAAGGCGCCTCAGTCTCATCCTGGTGACCCTCCTGGTGGTCTCCCTGGCCATCTTCCTGGTCACCGAAATCCTCCCTGGCGACGTCGCAAGCATGATGCTTGGCCAGGGCGCAACGGCCCAGAACTTGGCCGCCGTACGCCAGAAGCTGGACCTGGACCGGCCCGCGTATGCCCGCTATCTAGAATGGGTGGCCAATGCCGCGCGGGGGGACTTGGGTGAGTCCTACGTTCAAAAAAGGCCGATCGTGGACATCGTCAGGGGGAGATTAGGCAACTCCCTCATCCTGGCAGCCTTTGCCTTTCTCGTTTCGGCGCCTACCGCCATACTCATTGGCGTGTGGGCCGGCATCAGACGCAATAGCTGGGGCGATCAAATCGCCAGTGTCGCCAGCCTAGTTGCTATCTCGCTGCCTGAGTTTGTTACAGGCGTTTTGCTGATGATAGTTTTCGCCTCAACCCTTCGCTGGCTTCCCTCTTCAAGCGTCCTGTTACCGGGGACAACGCCCCTGGAGCGCCCTCAAATCCTGGTGCTGCCGGCTCTCACCCTCACCGGTGTGCTACTGGCCTACGTCATGCGTATGACCCGAGCCAACGTCATAGAGGTGATGCAATCCAACTATGTACGGACAGCCATTCTCAAAGGGCTTCCCATGCGCCGGGTCATCATCCGCCATGTCCTGCCCAACGCATTGCTCCCCACTATCAGCATTATTGCCATGAACGTGGGCTGGATGCTGGGCGGCCTGATCATCGTAGAGAGCGTCTTCGCCTATCCCGGCATCGGGCGGCTGCTACTGACCTCCATCCAGAGCCGGGACGTGCCCTTGCTCCAGGCGGTAGCTCTGCTGATTGCCGCCACATATGCCGTCAGCAACCTGCTGGCAGACCTGAGCTATAGCCTACTGAACCCAAGGATACGATTGTCATGAACAACGCATCCGCTGCCACAACACCTGTCCGTCAAAGCCTGGGGCAGACCTCTTGGGGGGCTGTGACCGCTGTGGGCCGGGGGCTTCGCCGCCAGATCTGGCTTGCTACTCGGACCGGAGCGGGGCGAATCGGCCTGCCCATCGTGGCCTTCTACCTGTTTCTGGCCATCATGGGGCCAGTGATTGCCCCGTACCCGGCAACGCAGTTCCACCTTCAGGACCAGCTTTCGGCACCTTCCTGGACATACTGGCTGGGCACTGATGAATACGGCCGGGACATCCTGAGCCGCGTCCTGTCCGGCGCAAGGTCCATCATCGTCATAGCAACCCTGGGAGCAGCTTTGGGCATAACGCTGGGGACGCTGGTCGGCATGACCAGTGCCTACAAGGGCGGGCGAACGGACGAGTTCACCATGCGGGTTATGGACGGCCTCATGTCCTTTCCTGCCCTGTTGATGGCCCTGCTAGTGCTGACCACTCTGGGGGCGAACGCTCAGAACATTATCCTCACCATTGGGGTGGTGTTCATGCCCAGGGTGGCCCGCATCCTGCGAAGCGCCACCCTGTCCATCAAGACACTAGAGTTCGTCCAGAATGCCCGCCTTCGGGGCGAGTCAAGCGCCTATATTATCTTCCGAGAGATCCTCCCCAACACCATCCCAGTGCTGACCGTGGAGGCCTCGGTGCGATTGAGCTTCGCCATCCTGCTGGCCTCCTCCCTGGGCTTCCTTGGCCTGGGGGTCCAGCCGCCCTCTCCCGATTGGGGCTTGATGATCAGTGAAAGCCGCCGCTTCATCACTACAGCTCCCTGGGTGGCCCTTGCCCCTGCCGGAGCCGTGGCTTCCCTGGTCATTGGGGTGAACCTCCTTGCCGAAGGTATGCGCCAGGCCCAACATCTCCCCCGCGTGGAGGAGGAAATCGAATGACACCCATGAAGGACCACAACGCTTCCCTATTGCAGGTGGAGGATCTCTCCGTCACGTTCTTTACCCCCAACGGAGCGGTGCGAGCCGTGCGGGACGTCTCCTTTGAAGTGCGGCGTAATGAGGTGCTCGGCATCGTTGGCGAATCGGGGTGCGGCAAGTCCACCGTGGCCTACGCCATACTGGGCTACCTGCCGGGTACTTTCCGCTTGGGTGGCGCCATCCGTTTTGAGGGGCGCGATATCACCAAGATTCCCGCAGCAGAGCTTCGCAAGCTGCGGGGCAATCGCATTGCTATGGTGTATCAGGACCCGGTTACCTCCCTGAACCCCTTCATGCGAGTAGGCCCCCAAGTGGCCGAGGTGCTTGCGCAGCACCTCGGCCACAGCCAGGGTGAGGCGCGGCTGCGGACGGCTGAGCTTTTTGAAAGTGTGGGGTTGGCAGAGCACGCCCGCATCGGGCGGCGCTACCCGCACGAGCTTAGCGGCGGACAGCAGCAACGGGTCATGATTGCTATGGCTCTCGCCTGCGATCCCGACCTCCTTATTCTTGACGAGCCTACCACCGGCCTGGATGTCACAACGGAAGCCACGGTCCTAGACCTGATTCGTGACTTGAAAGCCCGGGTTAACGCTGGAATCATCCTGGTCACTCATAACCTCGGTGTGGTGGCTCAGGTGGCAGACCGTGTAGCAGTAATGTACGCCGGCCACCTGGTAGAAGAGGCGCCGGTCCGGGCGTTGTTCAAGTCCCCCCGTCATCCGTACACGGCGGGACTCCTCTCCTGTGTTCCCCAGCCAGTCACTGATGCAAGCGAAGGGCGGCTCCTTCGCAGTATTCCGGGCTCCGTCTACAGCGCTCAGGAGGAAACAAAGCAGGCCTGCCTCTTTGCATCCCGTTGTCCTATGGCCAGGGAGGAATGCAGAACCCAGGCGCCGCCTGTTGTGGATACGGGCGAAGGCCACCTTTCCAAGTGTTTCTATTGGCAGCAGGTGAACGGCGCTCTCTGGGGGATGCCGGAGGTGCGCCGGGACAAGACCAAAGACGCCACTGTTGCTCCGGTGCTCGCCGTCCGCGGGCTTCGCCACTTCTTTGGCAAGCCACGCCGCAAGTACGTGCTCTTTGGCCCCATGAGGAACCGCCCTGTGCGGGCGGTGGTGGATGTTGGCTTCGAGGTGTATCCGGGCCAGACCCTCGGTATTGTCGGCGAAAGCGGCTCCGGCAAGACGACGTTGGCGCGCAACATCTCCGGCCTCATTGACCGCACAGGTGGAGAAGTCCGCCTGCTGGACAAAGATCTGGCGCCCAGTGTGGAAGACCGTACGCCAGCTCAGCGAGCCGCCATTCGCATGGTGTTCCAGAATCCGACGGCTTCCTTGAACCCCATGCTTCCCGTCCGCCATGCCCTCATGAGACCCCTGAAGAAATTCCAGGGACTGCGCGGCAAGGAGGGGAAGGAGCGGGCAATCGCCCTCCTGAAAGCCGTTGGCATGGAGCCTGGGCATATGGACCGCTTGCCGGGGGAGCTCAGCGGGGGGCAGCAACAACGCGTCGCCCTGGCAGCCACCTTCGCCGGCAAGGCGGACATTATCGTCGCTGACGAGGCTGTCTCCGCCTTGGACGTTTCGGTCCAGGCCCAGGTGCTCAACCTCCTCAAGCAACATCAGGAAGAGTCCGGCGCCTCGTACATCTTCATTTCCCACGACCTTGGGGTGGTGCGGTACATCTCTGACGACATCCTGGTGCTCTACGCGGGCCACGTGGCCGAGTTCGGCCCTAGGACAAGCGTCCTCAAGCCGCCCAGCCACCCGTACACCGAGGCGCTCTTATCTGCGGCGCCCGCTCCGGACCCAGACGCTACTCCAACGCGAATCCGACTCCCAGGCTCGGTGCCAACCCTACGGGAAGCCTTCAAGGGATGCTTCTTTGCCGGACGTTGCCCGCGCAAACTGGGGCCTATTTGTGATGAAACGCCTCCTCCTGCCCAGACCAATCCGGCTGACGGACGGCACGTCATCCACTGCCACATCCCGTTGGATGACCTGGCGAAGGCCCAGATGGACCGTTCCGCACTTGCAGCTTGATCTGGCGAGTAAGAAGGCGCAAAGGGTTTTCACTCGAAACAACGGCACTCACATCAAACGAAGGGAGGTGGAACGAATGCCCGTCATCACCATCCGAGGCCACTCCGGAAGCCTTACCAGCGAGATCGCCCGCATGATGGCGTACAAGCTCGACGCCCACGTCATGGACCGCCAGATACTCCACGAGGTCTCCAAACGTCTCGAAATCCCAGTGGAGGAGGTGGAGGAGATGGAGAAAGTCCCCCTTACGCGTAGGGACCGCATCCTCGACGCCTTCAGCCGGCTCTTGCAGCAGCCCTGGGCAATGGTCGCCGGCCCGCCGGGGCACATCGGCGTGCTTGGTCTGGCTTCCTACTACGAGCACCTGCCGCAACCCACAGACGCCAACGCCTACAGGCGCGCCCTGGAGGAGATCGTGCATGACCTGGCAACAGATGACAGCGTCGTGTTCACAGGCAAAGGCACCCAGGTCATGCTGCGGCAACAGGAGCGCGCGTTCCACGTCTTCGTCACCGCCCCTCTGGAGCTGCGCGTCAAGAGGATCATGGCCCGCAACGGCATCAGCGAGGCCGAAGCCCGCGCCATGATCGCGCGGATAGACGGGCACAGAAAGGCATACCTGAAGCGGTACTTCAAAGTGGACCTGGAAGACCTCCGGCTGTACGACGTTGTCATCAACACCGCCAAGATAGACGTCAAGACAGCCGTGGACACGATTATCCATCTGTCCCGGAGCGCGCAATCGGATGCCGCAGCAGCATAGCGCAAGACGCGACCACTGTAGGGGCACGATATGTCGTGCCCCTACAGTTTCTCATCACGCAACCTTGCGACGTCCCCCCGCTCTGTCTCGGCGCTGGTCATGCTCTTGAGGATCGCCGCGTGGTGCACCTCCCCCAGCAGCCGCCCCGAGGCGATGGGACACTCATACCGTGCCGCCAGCGGCGCCAGGTCCTGCACCAGCGTCTCCGGCCGTGCGGTGGGATGGGGTCCGCCCCAAGGTCCAGCGCGCTCGCAGAGCCGTCACGCCATCGGTCACCGCCCCGGCCGTCTGCTGCCGGGATGGATATGTCAAGGCATTATTCTCCGCTCAATTGGACTTTCGTTGACTCCCTCCCTTTAGGATGCTACCCTTCAAGAGGCCAAGAGCGTGGGCCTAGCCCACCCGAGACCCGTGCGAGGAGTCCACAGGATTGCTTCGCTGAGCACAATCCACTTCGCGAGACAACGATTGCCCAATCTTGAGACTCCGGTCCTGATCCAAGGCGGCATGGGAGTCAATGTTTCCAATTGGCAGCTTGCCAGGGCCGTAGCCTCAGGCGGACAAAGCCTGGGCGCCAAGGCCATGGGCGTGGTGTCCGGGACGGGCATCGGCATCGTGGTCGCGCGGCGACTGCAGGATGGCGACCCCGGCTGCCATATCCGCCGCGCTTTTGACGCATTCCCCTACCACGACATGGCTAGCCGCGTTTGGGACGCCTGGTACATCGCCGGCGGAAGGCCGGAGGGCGCTCCCTACAAGGCCGTCCCCATGGTCAACCTCAAGCTCAGGCAGGACGTCGCCGAGCTCATCGTCTGCGCCAACTTCGCTGAGGTCTGGCTGGCAAAGCAAGGGCACACCGGGCCGATAGGCATCAACTACCTGGAGAAAATACAGACCCCCCGGCTTCCCGAGATCCTGGGGGCTATGATCGCCCAGGTAGACGTGGTCATCATGGGCGCAGGCATCCCCTACCAGGTTCCCGGCGTTCTTGACAAGTTCGCGGCGTACCAGCCGGCCTCCTACCATGTGGACGTAGAAGGCGCGAGCGCCAGGGAGTTTTCAACGAACCTTGACCCGGCAACCCTGGTGCCTGAAAAGTTCATCGGGCAGTTGACCAGGCCGCGATTCTTCGCAGTCGCAGGGACTCACGTTCTCGCCCAGTATCTTTCAGACCCAAGAAGGACATCAGGGCGGATTGACGGCTTCATCATGGAAGGCCCCACCGCCGGCGGCCATAACGCGCCTCCTCGCGATAGGTCGAAGTTCAACCATCGCGGCGAGCCGGTGTACGGCGAAAAAGACGTCGTAGACCTCAAGAAGATGCGCGAGTTGGAGCGCCCCTTCTGGCTGGCGGGTTCCAGCGCCCATCCCGCAAAGCTGGCGGAGGCCCTGGCGGAAGGCGCCGCAGGCTGTCAGATAGGGACCATTTTTGCCCTCTGCCAGGAGTCTGGCATGAGAGATGACGTCAAGCGGGAGATACGCAGGCGGGCCTTCAGGCATGAACTGGATGTCATGGCCGACCCCCGTTGCTCGCCATCAGGGTTCCCTTTCAACGTCGTGCAGCTCAAGGGAACTATGTCCGACCCAAGAGTCCACGAGGCCAGGACACGCATCTGCGACGTTGGGTACCTCAGGCATGCCTACAAGACAGACCGCGGCGCAGTGGCCTTCCGCTGCCCAGCGGAGCCGGTTGACACCTACCTCAATCGCGGCGGCAAGCTTGAAGACACCGTTGGCCGCAAGTGCCTCTGCAACGGTCTTTTCTCCGCCACGGGTCTGGGACAGACGCACCGCTGGGGAGAGGAGCCGCCAATCCTGACCCTTGGCCGCTCAACGGAGTTCCTTCACGACCTGATCACCTGCGAAGACGGCTGCTACACTGCAATGGACGCCCTCGCCTATCTCCTGGGGAAGCAGCAACCGTGTCCCACCAAAGACGCCTAGCGTAGTGCTTCCGCGCTTGTTCGCCTGGTAACCGTTCGTGGTGAGCGCGTCGAACCACGACCGCGCCCTTCGGCAGGCTGGGCGAA
>JACQUI010000272.1 GCA_016210395.1 Chloroflexota bacterium
GAATTGCTGTTTCTTGCCCAACGCTTCGGAATGCGCCTGGTGGAGGCGCCAATAGATTGGTATTATATGACGCACAGCAAAGTCCGCCCCCTGCGAGACTCCGTGGCGATGGCCAGGGACATTTTGCAGGTACGTTGGCGGGCCGTGCGGGGGCAGTACGGCAAGCTGTCTCCATCGCGATATACGGAAGCGAAAGGCAGGAGCAAGGAGAAATCATGAGCACTGAAGTGGAGATCCTCAAGTCGGCCAAGCTTATTGCAGTGGTAGGCGCTTCATCCACCCCTGGCCGTCCGGCCTTCGTCGCCCCCAAGTTCCTCATTGACCATGGATTCAACGTGGTGCCGGTCAATCCCAGGGAGCAACAGGTGCATGGACGCAAAGCATATCCCAGCTTGAGCGATGTCCCTGGGAAGATAGATATTGTGAGCGTATTCCGCGCTTCTGAGAACGTCCCGCCCATTGTGGACGAGGCGATTAAGGTGGGGGCAAAGGTCGTGTGGATGCAGGAAGGCGTGCAGCACGAAGAGGCGGCAGCAAAGGCTCGCGCGGCGGGCATGGAAGTTATCATGAACCGCTGCATCCATTGCGCCGTCAACGAGAACCCCGCTGATTTCCCTGCCGTCAGCAGCTAGCCCCAGAGAGGCTGTTGGACGCAGCGCGACTGGGATATTTCGCCGAAAGTCACCATCGTACTATCGCTGGTAGGGGCGGGTTTGAAACCCGCCCCTACCCAATTTATTGTTTTGCATACCCCTTGGGGCTCACATCGCGAGCGTGGCTGCTGAGAACGCCCAGCTCACTGACCCCTACGAATCATCTAGAGCTTTTCCCCTGCACAACCCATATGCAATCCCTTATCGTAGTCCCAACGTATAACGAAGCAAGAAACGTCCCGGAGCTGGCGGCGCAGCTTTTTGCACTGGGGCTGCCCGACCTGCACATCCTGGTCGTAGACGACAACTCGCCGGACGGCACAGCGGACGTTGCAGAGGGTTTGAACGGAACATTCCCTGGCCGCCTCCACGTGCTGAGGAGGGCCGCAAAGGAGGGCCTGGGCAAAGCATACGTCGCAGGATTCAAAGAAGCGTTACGATTGGGAGCCGGCAACGTTATACAAATGGACGCAGACCTCTCCCATCCTCCAAGCGCCGTACCCAGGCTCCTGGAGGCCTTGGAGACCAGCGATGTCGCCGTGGGATCGCGCTACATCGAAGGCGGCGGCGCTGTTGAAGAGTGGGGGCTTCTGCGCAAGCTCATCAGCCGTGGCGGCGACATCTACGTCCGGGCAGTCCTGGGCCTGCCGATTCAGGATACTAAGTCAGGGTTCAAGGCCTTTCGCAGAGAGGTGCTGGAAAACGTTGGGCTGGACCAGTTGGCCAGCGCGGGGTACATTTTTCAGGCGGAATTCGTGTTCCGCTGCCACAAGATGGGCTATCGTATGAGGGAAGTGCCCTTTGTTTTCCAGGAGCGCAGGGCCGGCAAGTCGAAAATGAGTGTGGGAATCCTGGTCGAGGCGTTGTGGCGTTCTGTCTGGCTGAGGATGAAAACGAGAGCTATACCAAGACAAGTAAAGACTTGATAGGGATTTCTTCTATTTCTTGCTTGCGTTTTCTGTGCGCTTGCGCAAGAATTCTGACTATTGTACAATCTCCCTCTCCTTAAGGGGAGGAAGGAAGGAAGCCAATGACCCTGTATCAGGCTGAATACAAATCGAAAATCCGGCGAGAAAAGACCCGAGAGGCAATCGCCCTGGCCATGGAGAACCGCTGGGAAGAGGCGGCGGCTGTAAACCGGGCCATCCTGGACATGTTCCCGGACGACGTAGAAGCCTACAACCGCCTGGGCAAGGCCCACCTGGAATCGGGCAACTACGATGAAGCCCTGGTCGCCTTCCGCAAGACCCTGGAGCTCTCGCCAAGCAACGCTATTGCCCGCAAGAACCTGGACCGCCTGGGGGTGCTGCGCAGGGAGCAGCAGCAGCCCAAGAGAGCCCAAAAGGTGAAGCCCGAGCAGTTCCTGGAGGAAAGCGGCAAGACGGGCACGGCAGTGCTGGAGCAAACAGCCGAAAGGGAAGTCATTGCCAAGCTGACGCCCGGCGATGCCCTGACCCTCAGGCCTAACGGCCGCCGCCTGGAGGTCTTCGACGCCGATGGCGAACCCCTGGGCATTGTGCCGTCCAGGATGGCAAGCCGGCTGCTCCGCCTCGCCAAGGGCGGTAACAGGTATGAGGCCGCGGTTACCCATGTCCAGGGCAGCGAGGTAACCATCCTCGTGCGGGAGACCTACCAGCACCCCAGTCAGCGCGGCGTCAGCTCATTCCCCACCCGCGCCGACCAGTTCCACTCCTACCTTCCTGCCGCTGTCCAGGAATTGGACTTAATGGACGAGGAGGACGAGGAGATCGAGGCGGCTTTCAACTCGGAGTGGGAAGAAGAGAACGGTGAAGAGGGCGAGGAGTTCCCTCGCGCCCCGTTCGCAAGGGAGCCTGCCATGGAGGAAGAGGAGGAAGAGGCGTAGCCTCTTCCGGCGAACCCTGGCGATGGTCCGACCGATACACGTAGCAGACGTAGGGGCGCAGCATGCTGCGCCCCTACGTCTGCTACGTGCCGCCTACTCCAGCCCAACCGAGGCAAGGGTCCGGAACAGCTCCTGCCGCGTCGTCTCATCCACTTCCGGGCCGGGCAAACGCAGCCTCGACGACTGCAGGACGCCCCGTCGCTTCAGCACCTCTTTACGCAGGCTCAGACCCACACCCTGTTGGTTCTCGTACCGTATGAGGGGCAGGTACTGGTAGAACACCTGCCGCGCCATATCGTGTTGGCCGTTGACGACGTGCTTGTGCACTGCCACCAGGACCTCCGGGTAGGCGAAGCCCGTCATCGTGCCCACGGCCCCGCGCAGCAGCTCCTCTAGCAAGAACGCTCCCCCCAGGCCGCCGAAGATGCCCATGTCCTCGCCCGTGATGTTCCGCACCGAAGTCACCTTGGGAGGCGTCGGCGGGTCCTCCAGCTTCAAGTACAGCGCATTGTCCAGCTCCTGGTTCAGCCGGGCAATAAACACCGGCGGCATGACCACGTTGGTGCTCTGCGGGAAGTCCTGGACAACGATGGGCGCGTCTACGGCGTCGTTGATGCCCTTGTAGTAGCCGAACACCGCATCCAGGTTCGTGCGCGCCATGGACGGCGGGGCCACCATCACAGCGTCGGCCCCAAGCTCGCGGGCCTCCGCCGCGTAGCGCGCCGCGCCATAGTTGCCCTGCGCCGTAGCGCCCACCACCACGCGGAGCTTGCCCCGCGCCTGCGCGACCGTTGCCCTCACTATCCGCCCGCGCTCCTCCTCCATGAGGCGCTGGTGCTCGCCCATCTCCCCCAGGCATACCACGCCTGCGCACCCGGCGCGCGCCGCCAGGTCTACCAGGCGTGGGATGTCCTCCTCGATGATCTCCCCCTTGTCGTCAAAAGGCGTGGGCATCATGAAAAAGATGCCCCCAAGCTTCTCGGCCATGGTTCTCCTATCTCCTTCGCTGCTGCCGGCGCATGGGCTGGATGTAGTCAGGCTCCACGTGGGACAGTCCCTCGGTAGAGGCTTTGCTGAGCTGCTTGGCAAGCGCCTCATGGAGCTGCGTCGTGGTCTCCACCTCTTCGGGCGTCGGCTTCAGGCCCGCCTCTCGTAGCAGGCTCTGGATGGCGCCTTTGTTCAGTGCCATTGGCTCCTCCTTCCGTCATGAC
>JACQUI010000270.1 GCA_016210395.1 Chloroflexota bacterium
AGTCGAGCAGCGCTTCTGCAGGGGATCAGGTTCTGGAGTTGCCCAAGGTGCGGCTTGAACGAATGCCAGAGATACTCGTTCATACGGAACGACTGGGAGTGGCCCGGCCCTTAACGTTCCGTTAACAATCCATTCACCGGGCATTAACCCTGCCCGCATACCCTGAAACTAAGAAGGAGAGGAACGCTGCTGTGCGTACAACGATGCGTGAATCCAAGGCGCAACGGGCCGGCCTGCCTGGCCTGCTGATGATTGCCACCCTGCTTATAGCCCTCGCTGCATGTGGTGGAGGCGCGGCGCCTTCCCCGGCCTCTACCCCCTCGTCAAACGCTTCTGCCGGCGCCCCAACGACACCGCCGGCGCTAAGAGGCGTCATCGAAATTGACGGCTCAAGCACCGTCTTTCCCATCACAGAGGCCGTGGCGGAAGAGTTCCACAAGGCAAACCCACAGGTGCGGGTGAACGTGGGTGTCTCCGGCACCGGCGGCGGGTTCAAGCGCTTTGTCGCCGGGGAGACGCAAATCAGCGATGCCTCCCGCCCCATCAGCGCCTCGGAAGCTGATGCCGCCGCCAAGAACGGCATCGAGTACATAGAGCTGAAGGTGGCTACCGACGGCCTCTCCGTCGTCGTCAACCCCAAGAACGACTTCGTCTCCTGCCTGACGGTTGCCGAGCTCAAGAAGGTCTGGGAGCCTTCTTCCACCATGAACAACTGGAACCAGGTCCGCGCAGGCTTCCCAGACAGGCCCCTGCGTTTGTACGGTCCCGGCACGGACTCCGGCACCTTCGACTACTTCACCGAGGTCATCACCGGCAAGACCAAGGCCAGCCGCTCCGACTACACCGCCAGCGAGGACGATAACGTGCTGGTGCAGGGCATCAGTGGCGACCGCAACGCCCTGGGGTATTTCGGCTATGCCTATTTTGTGGAGAACCCCGGCAAGCTGAAGCTCATTGCCGTGGATAACGGCAGCGGCTGTGTCCTGCCCTCAGACGCCACCATTGAGAGCGGCCAGTACACGCCCCTCTCACGGCCGCTGTTCATCTATGTGAACAAGAAGAGCCTGGAACGGACGGAAGTCGCTGCCTTCGTCAGGTTCTTCCTCCAGGACGGCGCAGCGCTTGCAAAGGAAGTGGGCTACATCCCGCTGAAGGACCAGGAGTACGCGAACGGCCTTTCCAAGGTCGGTGGGTAGGCTTGGTGCGGTTGGAGGGCGCGGCGTCGCCTGGATGAAGTGAAGAGGTATAGGCTGAATGGTACGAGAGACTGCAGAAAGACCAGCACTCGGCGCAATCCGGGCAACACCCAGGCGGGCCGCCCGCCGGAAGGCAAGGCGCGTCCTTGAGGGAAGGATAGTCCGGGGAATCTTCTTCGGATGCGCCCTGGTGTCCATCCTCACCACCATAGCCATCGTGGTCAGCCTCGTCTCCCAGGCCGTCGGCTTCTTCACCGAGGTCTCGGTCTGGGAGTTCCTCACCGGCACGCGGTGGGCCCCGATCCTGGTGCCTCAGTCCTTTGGCGTGCTGCCCCTGGTGATGGGCACGCTATTGGTCTCCATCATCGCCGGTCTGGCGGCGTTGCCCGTGGGCCTCGCCATCGCCATCTTCCTCTCGGAGTACGCTCCAGACAAGGTGCGGCGCATCCTGAAACCCGTCCTGGAGGTGCTGGCGGGCGTCCCGACGGTGGTGTATGGGTACTTCGCCCTGACCTTTGTGACCCCGCTGCTGCAGAAGGTGTTCCCGGACATCCTGGTCTTCAACGCCCTCAGCGCCGGGCTGGTGATGGGGCTGATGATCGTCCCCATGGTCTCCTCTCTGAGCGAAGACGCTATGCTGGCGGTGCCCCGTTCCCTGCGGGAGGCTGCCTATGCCCTGGGAGCGACGCGCCTTGAGGTGGCGCTGCGGGTGGTGACGCCGGCCGCCCTCTCGGGCATCGTGGCGGCGTTCATCCTGGCCATGTCGAGGGCCGTCGGCGAGACCATGCTGGTGACCATTGCGGCGGGGGCAACGCCCAAGATGACCTTCAACCCCCTGGAAAGCATCCAGGCCATGACCGCATACATCGTCCAGCTCAGCCTCGGAGAGACGCCGCACGGGTCGCTGGAATACAACACGATCTATGCCGTCGGCCTGCTGCTGTTCCTCATGACTCTTGCCATGAACCTGGTGGGCCACTGGGTGGTGCGCCGCTGGCATGAGAGGTACTAATATGCAAAGCAGCACTGTGTTGTTCCGAAGGCGGTTGCCCTGGCGCAAGACGGTAGGGGCGGTCTTCTACGGCCTGTTTATGCTTTCCATCCTGACCGGCATCCTGGGGCTGGTCACGTTGCTGGCGCAGATGGCCATCGAGGGCGCGCCCTGGTTGAACTGGCATTTCCTCACCAGCTACCCTTCGCGTCACCCGGGGGAAGCCGGACTCTTCTCCGCCCTGGTGGGCACGCTCTGGCTCATGGGCATGACGGCGGTCTTCACCGTTCCGGTGGGCGTCGGCGCAGCCATCTACCTGGAGGAGTACGCGCCGGACAACAAGCTGACGCGGCTGATAGAGATCAACATCTCCAATTTGGCAGGCGTGCCGTCCATTGTCTATGGCCTGCTGGGCCTGTCGGTCTTTGTGCAGGCCCTGGCCTTGGGCCGCAGCGTCCTGGCGGGCGCGCTCACCCTCACGTTGCTGGTCCTGCCCGTCATCATCCTGGCCTCCCGCGAGGCCATACGCGCCGTGCCGCGCAGCCACCGGGAGGCGGCATACGCCCTGGGGGCCACCAAGTGGGAAGTCATCAAGCGGATCGTCTTGCCGGAGGGGTTCCCCGGGATCCTCACGGGCGCCATCCTGGCGATGTCCCGGGCGATCGGCGAGGCCGCTCCCATGATCGCTATCAGCGCCCTCGTCTACCTCACCTTCGTGCCTACAAGCCCAATGGACAGGTTCACCGTCCTGCCCATCCAGATATTCAACTGGGTGTCCCGGCCCCAGGACGAGTTCAGGGGGCTGGCAGCGGCAGGCATCATCGTGTTGCTGGTCATCCTGCTCTCTATGAACGCGGTAGCCATCTATCTGCGCAACAAGTATCAGGTGCGCTCGGAGGAGTAGTGAAGTAGAATGGAAGAGAAGTCTGTGGTGCTTGAAACCCGACAGCTCAGCGTCTGGTACGGCGCTTTCCGCGCATTGAGGGATGTGGACCTGAAGGTCAAGCGCAACTCGGTCACGGCCCTCATCGGGCCGTCCGGCTGCGGCAAGAGCACCCTGCTGCGCTGCTTCAACCGTATGAACGACCTGATCCCGCACAGCAGGGTGGAGGGCCAGGTGTTCTTCGACGGCGTGGACTCCTATGCGCCCGGCGTTGACGCCACGGCGGTGCGCTCCCAGATCGGGATGGTGTTCCAGAAACCCAACCCGTTCCCGAAGTCCATCTTTGAGAACGTGGCGTTCGGGCTGAGAATCAACGGTTTTCAAGGCAACATCCAGGAGGCGGCGGAACGGTCCCTGCGGCGGGCTGCTCTCTGGGACGAGGTCAAAGACAGGCTGAACAAGAGCGCCATGACGCTGTCGGGAGGCCAGCAGCAGCGGCTGTGCATCGCCAGGGCGCTGGCGGTGGAGCCGGAGGTGCTGCTCATGGACGAGCCGGCATCGGCCCTGGACCCCATCGCCACGCTTGCCATAGAGCAGCTCATTCGGGAGCTGGCCGAAGAGGTGACCATTGTCATCGTCACGCACAACATGCAGCAGGCCGCGCGGGTCTCGGACGAGACGGCCTTCTTGATGGCGGACACCGACCGCGCCGGCTATCTGGTGGAGCACGGCCCCACCAGCGGGATTTTCACCAACCCCAAGGACGAACGGACAGAGGCGTACATCACCGGGCGCTTCAGCTAGTCGCGAATGCCCCTGCGGTTCGCCATCAAAGGCTCCTTCCCCCTACGTGGGAGCTGAATCACCATGGGGGCCTTGCCCGCCAATTGCCTTCATGGCAAGGAGGGTGCAAGGGAACCGCGTTCCCTGCCGGGGGCTGCTGGGGGCGTCCCCCAGCG
>JACQUI010000024.1 GCA_016210395.1 Chloroflexota bacterium
GAACAGTAGCGCTTGCCGGCGCCAAACATACAAACCACCGCAAACTCGCTTTCCTTGCTCCTCCCAACGGCGCCAGGTACAATGAGGAAATAGTCCAATCTCTCTTCCTTTTCCGTGGAAAGCAAGACACCATGCTCGACAAACTGCAAGCCCTGGAACAGCGTTTCGCTGAGATAGAACAACTGATGGCCGACCCTGAGGTCGCCACCGATACCGCGCGTCTTATTGCGCTGGGGAAGGAACGCGCCTCGCTCGATCAGATGGTGACGCTATACAGGACATACAAGAGTGTTGTCGAGCAACTGGGGGAAGCCAGGGCCCTTCTTGAAGAGACGCAAGACGCGGATATGGTTGCGCTGGCCCAAGAGGAGATTCTAGCCCTGGAAGAGCGGCAGGCCAAGCTCCAGGCCGAAATACAAGTCGCCTTGCTTCCAAAGGACCCCAACGACGGCAAGGACGTATTCATAGAGATCCGCGCCGCCGCCGGCGGTGAAGAGTCGGGCCTCTTTGCCGCCGAGCTGTACCGCATGTATACCCGCTACGCCCAGATGCGCAAATGGAACGTGGAGCTTGTGGACGCGAGCGAAACGGGCATCGGCGGTTTCAAGGAGATCGTCTTTGAGATAAAGGGCCATGGCGCATACCGGCGTCTGAAATACGAAAGCGGCGCCCATCGCGTCCAGCGGGTGCCTGCCACCGAGTCTGCCGGGCGCATCCACACCTCCACGGCTACCGTGGCGGTGATGCCCGAGGTTGACGAGGTGGACCTGCAGATTGATGACAAGGACCTGCGCATAGACATCTACCACGCCGGCGGACATGGTGGGCAAAATGTGCAGAAGGTGGCTACTGCTGTGCGCATCGTCCACATACCTACGGGCATTGTTGCAACGTGCCAGGACGAACGGTCGCAGCTGAAAAACAAGCAGAAAGCCATGTCGGTGTTGCGCGCCCGCCTGTTGGACAAGGCCACGCAGGAGCGCCAGAACGCCATCACTGAGGAGCGGCGAAGCAAGGTGGGCAGCGGCGAGCGCTCGGAGAAGGTGCGCACCTACAACTACCCCCAGGACCGGATGACGGACCACCGCATCAACCTGACCCTGCACAACCTGCCCTCCATCCTGGAAGGCAACCTCGATCCCATCATCGAGCCGCTGCTGGAGGAGGAGCGCTCCCGCCTCTTGCATGAGGCTACGGCGGCGTGACGCTCACCATAGGCCAGGCCCTGGCCGATGCTCGAAAGAGGCTGGCCGGAGCCGGCAGTGAAGAGTCCTCCCTGGAGGCCGACCTCCTCGTTGCCGGAGTCCTGGGCTGGGACCGCGCCCGCCTTTATGCCTGCCTGGACGCGCCTTTCCCTGCCGGCAGAAGGCGCACGCTGGAGCGCTTCCTGCTCCGCCGCCTGAGGCGGGAACCCCTCCCCTATATCCTGGGCCGGCAGGAGTTTTACGGCCTGGACTTCCAGGTAGCGCGCGGCGTCCTCATCCCCCGCCCCGAGACCGAAACGCTGGTCGAGCAGGCGCTGGCGCTTGCTAGGGCGCGGGCGTCTCCTGTGGCAATTGCCGACGTCGGCGCCGGCAGCGGGGCCATCGCCGTCAGCCTCGCCGCCCACCTGCCTCAGGCCACCCTCTACGCCACGGACACCTCCCGACGCGCCCTGGCCGTGGCCCGCGCAAACGCCCAGCGGCACGGCGTTCTGGAGCGCATCGTCTTTCTGGCGGGCAGTCTGCTTTCGCCGCTGCCGGGGCCGGTGGACATCATCGCCGCCAACCTGCCCTACCTGCCCTCCTCGCGCATCCCAACCCTTGCGCCGGAGGTCAGCCGCTACGAACCCCGGCGCGCCCTGGACGGCGGCCCCGACGGCCTGCGCCTGGCGCGGCGGCTCCTAAAGCAAGCTCCGAAGTATCTCAAGGGAAGCGGAATGATCCTCCTGGAGCTTGACCCCGAGCAGATGGACTCAGCAAGCGCAACCGCAAAACGCGTATTCCCCGATGCCGTCCTGCGGAGGGTGAAAGACCTGGCGGGACGGGAGCGAGTGCTGGTGGTAGAATGCTAGGGCCACTATGAGCGCCACCCCCACCACCGCCGCCACGTTCGTCCCCAGCCAGAGCCGCCAGCGATGGCTCATGCTGGGCCTCGTCTGGATGCTGTACGCCTCCTTCGGCATCACCACTGGAAGCATGCCGCCCCTGGTGCAGCCCATCGTTGACGAGCTGGGCATCTCCTACAGCCAGATGGGCCTGATCATGGGCGCCTGGCAGCTCGTCTACATCGTGACCGCGTACCCCCTGGGCCTGCTGGTTGACCGCCTGGGTGTGCGCAAGTCCCTGGGCATCGGCGTGCTGGTCATCCTGGCCTCGCTGATCCTGCGCGGGCTGGCCGTCAACTTCGCGACGCTCTTCCTGGCTGTGGCGCTGTTCGGCGTCGGCGGCCCCATCGTCTCCATCGGCGCGCCGAAGGTGGTCGCCCAGTGGTTCCAGGGGAACCAGCGCGGCCTCGCCGCAGGCATCTACGC
>JACQUI010000025.1 GCA_016210395.1 Chloroflexota bacterium
CGCTATCTCCGTGCTCTTCGGGCTTGGGCTGGGGGCGGAGATGACGGCCTTCCCCATCATCAACCGGCAGTTCTACGGGGGCAGCGCGCCGCTGAACTCGGTACATGCCTGGGAGATCGTTGGGGCGCTGGTGGGCATGGGAGTCGGCGGCTGGCTGGGAGGCGTGCTCTTCGACATGAGCGGCAGCTACGCCTCCTCCATCTGGATGGGTGGCCTGGCCACGCTTGCGGCGCTGCCGCTGATCGCCGCGTTGCCGGGCAGGTCGGCGCGGCTGCCCATTGTGGCGGCGGCGCAGCAAATACCCTGGACTGCCGGTCCGAGGCGGTAGCGCCAACACGAGGGCAAAGGGGGCAAACCTACTCGTTTGCAGGGAGATCTGCCCAGATGTCATGGCATCAGCGCCGCAATAGTACACTTGCCGACGAAGAATAGTAGAGTTGTACCTCTCGCCACCCTCCGGTGACGCATACCATGTGAACGGGATAGGGATCATGCCACCGGCTTGGAAAGGAGTCAGCAATGAGTCTCGCACGAGTGAAATGGGCGGTGCTAAGGGCCGCCCTCCGCACCGTCGGACGCGCCAGCTCTGGCATCAGCCTGGGCTTCGCGTACGGCTTCGACTCCGGCGAGATGCTGGACTACGTGTACCAGAACAAGGCGCAGGGCAAGTTGCTTCTGGGAAAGGCCATTGACCGCGTGTACCTCAACGCCATCGGCTGGCGGGCCATTCGCGCCCGCAAGGCGCTGCTGAAAGAGTTCCTGCACAGGGAAATCGCCCAGCGCCGCGTTGACGGCAAGCCCCTGGTCATCCTCGACGTCGCTTCTGGCCCGGGTCGCTACCTTCAGGAGCTATGCCTGGAGGTGCGAGCCCAGGGCAACCCCCTCAAGGACCTCACGATCATCATCTGCCGCGACATGGACGCCCAAGGCCTGAACCGCGGACGCCGACGCGCCGAGGGGCAAGGGCTGGTCAACATGCGATACGAGGTCGGAGACGCCTGCGACCCGGCTTCGCTGGCTACCGTGCAGCCCCGGCCGGACATCGTCGTCGTCTCCGGCCTCTACGAGCTTTTCACCGACCCGGCCCCCATCCAGCGTTCGCTCCAGGGCATCCACCGGATCATGAACCCTGGTGGGGCGCTGGTCTTCACCACCCAGGTGCGCCACCCCCAGCTAGAGCTGATCGCCAACTTACTGGTCAACAGAGAGGGGAAGCCCTGGGTCATGCGGTGCCGGGACGCAGCCACGGTCGAGGGCTGGGGCCAGGCAGCGGGGTTCGCTGTGCGCGGCAGCCAGCCGGAGCCCGTAGGATTGTTCACCGTTACCACTGCCCGAAGGATCGAAACAGCCGTGTCCAACGGCGTCCCATCCTCCCTCCAGCGGCGAGGTGACGCCCAATGAACACCATCGTCGATCTGCTGGAGGAGGCCACAGAGAGGCACGGCGACCGCCTGGCGCTGGCGATGCGCCAGGGCTATCGCACCGACCGCTGGACCTACGCCCGCCTGTGGAAGGACTCGGGGCGCATCGCCGCGCGCCTGCAACAGGAAGGCGTACGAAAGGGCGACAGGGTTGTCTTCTGGGCGCACAACTCGCCCCAGTGGGTGGCCGCCTTCTTCGGCTGCATGCGGGCCGGCGCCGTTGCCGTGCCCCTGGACGTGCGCAGCGTACCCGAGTTCGCCGGCAAGGTCGCCCGAAGCACTCAGCCCCTCCTTGCATTCGTGTCGTCCGCCACCAGGGCCGATGCCTCGGCCCTGGGAATCCCGCTGTTTTCTCTGGAAACGCTGGAGTCATTCATGGCATGCGCCCCTGCCCAGCCGGCACCCATCCCCGTCTCCGAATACGACACCGCAGAGGTCATGTTCACGTCAGGGACCACCGGAGACCCAAAGGGGGTAGTACTCACCCACGGCAACATCGCCTCCAATGTCCGCGCCGCCGCGCAGGTCGTCTCCGTGAAGCCCAGCTACCGGCTCCTCTCCCTCCTCCCACTCAGCCACATGCTGGAGCAAACCGTCGGCACGCTGGCTCCTCTCAGCGGCGGCGCAGCCATCGTCTACCCCTCAAGCCGACAGCCCAACGTCATCTTTCAGGCGCTGAGCGAGTACCGCGTCACGTCCCTCGTGCTCGTTCCGCAGGCCTTGCAGCTCTTCATGAACGCCATCGAAGCGAGAGTGCATGACCAGGGCAAGGAGCGGTTGTGGAACAGGATGCTCGCGATTGCCCCGCGCCTGCCCATCGTTGCCCGGCGCATCCTCTTCCGCACTGTCCACAAGCGGCTCGGCGGTAGGCTGAGCTTCGTTATGTGCGGCGGCGCGTACCTCGATCCAGCACTGGCCCGCAAGTGGGAAGCCCTGGGCATCCGCGTCCTTCAGGGCTACGGGACAACGGAAGCCTCGCCCATCATTAGCTGCAACTCCTTTCAGCAGTCCAGGCTGGGGTCGCTTGGGAGACCCCTGCCGGGCGTCGAGGTCCGGCTCGCCGAAGACAACGAGGTGCTGGTGCGGGGCCCGAACCTGACCGCCGGCTACTGGCAGGACCCCAGAGCCACACAAGCAGCCTTCTCCGATGGCTGGTATCGCACCGGGGACCTCGGCGCCATGGACGGCGACGGCTTTCTCTACTTCAAAGGCAGAAAGAAGGACATGATCGCCCTGCCCAGCGGCATGAAGGTCTACCCGGAGGACATCGAGGCCCGCCTCCGCCGTCACCCCTCCGTCTCAGACGTCGCCGTCGTTGGGCTACCCCGGGATGGCCAGGGCGTAGAGGTGCATGCCATCTTGCTGCTCAAAGAGCAGGTTGTAGACCCCAGGGCCATTGTTGGCGCCGCGAATCAAGAGCTTGCCGACCACCAGCGCATCCAAGGTGTGACTGTCTGGCCGGACGAGGACTTCCCTCGGACGCACACGCTGAAGGTCAAGAAGCACGAGGTGCTGCAGCGGCTGGCGCAGTTGCAGGCAGGCATGACCTCGGCGAAACTTCCCGCGCCTGCTGTGGCTCGCGTGTCGGCTCTGTTCAGGCTCGCAATGCAGATCGCCCGCAAGCCAGCCGGCGAAGCGGGTCCTTCTTCGCGCCTGGGGACGGACCTGGCGCTGGACTCTCTGGGCCGCGTGGAGCTGTTGGCAGCGGTGGAATCGGAACTAGGCGTGTACCTGGATGAGTCCCTCGTCTCAGGCGAGACCACCCTTGGCGAACTGGAAGCCCTCGTCGCCCAGGCTGGAGACCGGCGCACTATGCAGCGGTATTGGGAGTGGCCCATGTATCCCCTGGTGCGCCCTATGCGCGCCGCTGCCCAAGCCCTGGTCTGGCCGTTCCTCTCGTGGTTCGCCCCAAGAAAGGTCCGTGGCCTTGAACACTTGAGGGGGAAGAGAGGCCCTGTGTTGTTCGCCTCCAACCACCTGAGCCACGCAGACACCCCAGTCATCCTTGCTTCTCTGCCCCGGCGTTGGCGGCGTCGCACGGCGGTGGCAGCCGCCGCGGACCACTGGTTTGAGGACGGCCGCATCGGCGGGCGCGTTGCAGCCTTCCTGTTCAACGCCTTCCCCTTCTCCCGGACAGACTCCATCCGGCCCAGCCTGGAGCGGTGCAGCAAGCTCATCGAACGGGGCTGGTCGGTCATGATCTACCCCGAGGGCACCCGCTCCAACGACGGCAGGATGGGGCCGTTCAAGTCCGGCGCAGGCCTCATGGCCGTGGAGCTGGGCGTGCCCGTTGTGCCGGTCAACGTGGAGGGCACAAACGCCGTGCTTCCCAAGGACAGCGCGCGGCCCAGGCGCGGCCATGTGACGGTGCGCTTCGGCAAGCCCCTGACGTTTTCCAGCGATGCGTCCTATCTTGAA
>JACQUI010000288.1 GCA_016210395.1 Chloroflexota bacterium
CCACGGATCCGCGGGCGGTGGAGCTGGCGCTTACCTATTGCCAGGGCAAAAGCATCATCAACTCCATCAACCTGGAGGACGGCGAGGAGCGTTTCAAGGCCGTCGTCCCACTGGCGCGGCGCTACGGAGCGGCGCTCATCGTTGGCTGCATAGATGAAGACAAGCAGCAGGCCCAGGCCATCACACGGGAGCGCAAGCTCGCCATCGCCCGGCGCTCCTTCGCGCTGCTGACGGAGAAATACGGCGTCCCGGCGGAGGACATCATCTTCGACCCCCTGGTCTTCCCCATCGGCACGGGTGACGCGACCTACAAGAGCGCGGGGGTGGAGACCATCGAGGGCGTGCGCCTCATCAAGGAGGCGCTGCCCCAGTGCAAGACCATCCTGGGCATCTCCAACGTCTCCTTCGGCCTGCCGCCTGCCGGCCGCGAGGCGCTGAACTCCGTCTTCCTGTACCACTGCGTGCAGGCAGGGCTGGACTGCGCCATCGTCAACTCCCAGGGCATCCTGCGCTACCCGTCCATACCCGAAGAGGAGCGCCGCCTTGCAGAGGACCTGATCTGGCAGCGGGGTGGCGACCCCATCGGCGCCTTCACCGCCCACTTCCGCGAGCGCAAGACAGCCAAGGTAGCCTCCGACCGCAAAGACCTGCCCCTGGACCAGCGCATCGCCCGCTGCATCATCGAAGGCACGAAAGAGGGACTGTTTGACGACCTGGCCGAGGCCCTGGGCGCCCGCAAGCCCCTGGAGATCATCAACGGCCCGCTGATGGCCGGCATGGACGAGGTGGGCCGCCTCTTCGCCCGCAACGAGCTCATCGCGGCGGAGGTGCTGGAGTCCGCCGAGGCCATGAAAGCCGCCGTCGGCTACCTGGAGCCGTACATGGAGTCCGCTGAGTCGGCCAGCCGGGGCAAGGTGCTCCTGGCCACCGTCAAGGGCGATGTCCACGACATCGGTAAGAACCTGGTGGACATCATCCTGTCCAACAACGGCTACAAGGTGGTCAACCTGGGCATCAAGGTGCCGCCCCAGGATCTGATTCGCGCCTACCAGGAGCACAGGCCGGACATCATCGGCCTCTCCGGCCTGCTGGTGAAGAGCGCCCAGATGATGGTGGAGACAGCGCGCGACTTCCGCGCCGCCGGGCTGTCCTGCCCCCTGCTGGTGGGCGGCGCGGCCCTGACCAACCGCTTCACGCGCCTGCGCATCGCCCCGGAGTACGAGGGCGTCGTGGCCTACGCCCGCGACGCCATGACGGGCCTGGAGCTTGCGGGCCGCCTGCGCGACGCCGACGAGCGCGGGCGCATGGGCCTGGCCCTGGCCGAGGAGACCCGCCGTCTCCAGGCCGACGACGCGGCAAAGCTGGCGGCGCACGACGGCCTTCAGCCAACGGACCGCCCAACCACTTCACTCCAGCCGGTGGCCGAAGCCCCTGTCCCACCCGACCTGCGCCTGCACGTCATCAAGGGTTATGACCTCTCCGAGGTGTTCGGCTACATCAACCCAGTGATGCTGTACAACCGGCACCTGGGATTCCGCGGCGATTGGGAGAAAGCGCTGGCGGAAGGCGATCCCAAGGCGGTGGAGCTGCGCGCCAGGGTGCGCCAGGTGGAGGAGGCGATGCGGGGCCGGACGGACATCCAGGCAGGCGCACTCTACAAGTTCTTCCGCGCCGCCTCGGAGGGAGACGACGTGCTGGTCCTGTCGCCCGACGGCAACGAAGTCGTGGAGCGGTTCCGCTTCGGCAGGCAATCGGAAGGCGACCGCCTGTGCCTGGCGGACTACCTGCTGCCCGCGTCATCCGGCAAGGCCGACTACCTGGGCGCGTTTGTCACGACCATCGGCCCCGGCGTGCGGGCGCTGGCGGAGCAGTGGAAAGAGCGGGGCGACTACCTGGCCTCGCACATCTTGCAGGCGCTGGCCCTGGAGGGCGCGGAGGCATTTGCCGAGCTGCTGCACCAGAAGCTGCGCGCCATGTGGGGCTTCCCCGACCCTGCCGGCATCAGCAAAGAGCAGCTCTACCGCGCCGAGTACCACGGCCGCCGCTACTCCTTCGGCTACCCCGCCTGCCCGCGCCTGGAGGACCAGGCAGTCCTGTGGCGGCTGCTGGAGCCGGAGAAGCACATCGGCGTGCAGCTGACCGAGGAGTACATGATGGACCCGGAAGGCACCGTCAGCGCCCTGGTCTTCCACCACCCGCAGGCCAAGTACTTCAGCCTGAGCCAGGAGGACGCGGCGCGGCTGGAGGGGAGGGTGAAGGGGTAGCGCATGCCCCGCTAAGATGGTAGCATAAGTTCATACTCATGCCACAGAGGTCATACAATGGCGAGCAAAGTAGGACAAAAAGGGCAGATAGTCATAGAGAAGGAAATCCGTGATCGCCTTGGGGTGTTGCCTGGCTGGACCGCTCTGCAACTCCTTGTGGATGACCACGTTGAAGTCTACTTTGTACCGCCGGAACATAGCCGGTCGCTGGCAGGGATTCTAGCGCCTTACGTGAAGCAATCCCTCTCCCAGGAAGAATGGCATGAGGCAAAGGAAAAGGCATGGGAAGAGGCGGTTAGAGAGAAGTTTGGAACACCCGTATCATGAGCGCGCTTGTGGATACAAGCGTTCTTGTGCGCTATCTAACGGGTGATCCGCCCCATCTCGCCTCGCAAGCGATCGGTATCATGGATAGCAGCGAGCCCCTCTTGGTGACTGAAGTTGCGTTGGTAGAGACGGCGTACGCGCTGCGTACTTTCTATGCTGTGCCACAAGCCTCAATTGTAGATAGTCTCATAGGCCTCCTTCAAAAGGAAAATGTCTCCATCTTTGGCCGCGACAAGAATCTCATCGTGCAGGCGCTGTTACTCTGTCGCCCTTCGCATCGGGTCTCTTTTGGCGACGCCTTGATATGGGCTGCAGCGCGGTCCGGCGGTATTCAAGTCGTGTACTCGCTGGACGATAAGTTTCCGCGAGTTGGGATTGAGGTAAAGGATACGCTGTAAAGCAAAGGCTCCGTCGCCGCCCTGGCCTTCCACCACCCGCAAGCCAAATACTTCAGCCTGAGCCAGGAGGACGCGGGGAGGGTGAAGGGATAGGGCTATTC
>JACQUI010000277.1 GCA_016210395.1 Chloroflexota bacterium
CCATGTCGCGTCGTCAACCCCGAGGCAAGCCGAGGCCACGGCTCGCGATGATATTGCGCTGGATCTCGCTGCTTCCCCCCGCGATGGTCCCCGGCACCGAGAGCATGTAGCTCCGCCCCGCGGACCCCTCATAAACGGCGCGCAGGGAGCCCTTGTCCAACTGGGAGTGCAAGCCCATGAGCTGGGTGCCGAAGTTGGCCATCCGCTGCCCCATCTCGCTCGCAAACAGCTTGCTCTCGCTGGCCTCGGCGTTGGGGATAAGGCCCTTGCTCTGCATCCAAGCGACACGGTAGGACAGCATGCGCGCCACGTTGATCTCGATCTGAAATTCAGCCAGGCGCGCCGCTATGCGTGGGTCTGAACCCAGGGTACGCCCATTAAACTTGACGCCCTTGGCATAGTCTATAAGCCGCTCTAGCCCGCGGCGTGCCCCTGCTGAGCCCGCGATGCCGGAGCGCTCAAAGTCTAGCGTCGTCGCCATCACGTACCAACCGCGGTTGACCTCGCCCAGGACGTTGCGCTTGGGGATGCGCACGTTGTCGAAGAACACCTGGTAGCAGGAATGGGCATTAGCCATGTTGAGCAGCGGTCTGATAGTGATGCCGGGCGTCTTCATATCCAGGAGGAAAAAGGTGATGCCCTTGTGCTTGGGAGCGGCCGGATCGGTGCGCGTGCCCAGGATGCACCAGTCCGCCCGATGCGCGAAGGAGGTCCAGATCTTGGAGCCGTTCACCACGTAGTCGTCGCCGTCTTCCACCGCTCGGGTCTGGAGGGATGCTAGGTCCGAGCCGGCGCCTGGCTCGCTGAAGCCCTGGCACCAGACCGCCTCGCCGCTGGTGATGCGCGGCATGTGCTCGCGTTTCTGCTCGGGCGTGCCATACACCTGGATAACCGGGCCGGCGAAGAGGACGCCGATGTTGCTGTTCATCCCCGGGGCGCCGGAGTAGGTTGTCTCCTCGCCGAAGATGGCTTGGTCGATGACGTTGCGTCCCTGCCCTCCGTACTCCTTCGGCCACCCTACGGCGATCCATCCTTTACGGGCCGCGCGGCGCCGGAAGTCCAGCATCGATTGCCACTCGGTAGCGTCGTCTCCCTCCTCCAAGACGTTGCTCCCCTGCCAATCAGCCGGAAGCTCCTGGCGTAGCCAGTCCCGCACTTCCTTGCGCCATGCCTGCTGCTCAGCCGTGAAGGCGAAGTCCACCGGCCCCTTCCGCGTCCCTTTCCCATACCATTCCCGCCCGCTGCGCCGTATCGCCGCGGGCCGGAACACCACTTGGATTAAAAGTATACGCTCGCCTCGCAAACCCAGTCAATCACCGTCGGGCGCTGGGCCAGAGCGCGAGGCCCCGGAGCAAGAGAGGCTTATCGGCCCTTGAACACGGGGGGGCGGCCCTCGGCGAAGGCGCGCGAACCCTCCTTGACGTCCTCGGTGGCCCAGATGACTCGTGTGATTAGCTCGGCGAACTGCTGGCTCTGCTCTAGCGGGGCCTCGCGCCGCATGGTGAGCGACTGCTTGATGTATTCGACGGCCAAGGGCGCATTCGCCGCGATGCTCTGGGCGATGCTGAGAGCGGTGGGCATCAGGTCTTTCAGCGGCACTACCTTGGTCACCAGGCCCCAGCGCAAGGCCTCCTGGGCGTTGATCAGGTCTCCCGTCAGCAGCATATACATGGCGTTGCCGAAGCCTACGACCTTCGGCAGGTATGTACAGCCGGTCTCGGGGACCAGCCCGCGCTTCGCCTCCATCATGGCGAACTGGGCATGGTCGGCGGCGATACGTATGTCACAGCGCAGCGCCGTCTCTAGCCCGGCGGCAACGGCATAACCGTTGATGGCGGCGATGGTGGGCTTCCAGTCCTTGACCGGCGCCAGAGACGGTGGTTGACCCACGCCAGGGTCCACAGTCCCCAGAGTACGCGCGCGCTCGGCGGCCGCCTTCAGGTCCAGTCCCGTGGAGAAGGCTTTCTCCCCTGCCCCTGTCAGGATGAGCACTCGCATCTTGGGGTCGAGGGCGAAGTCGCGCCGTGCCTCCCACATCTCCCTGCCGGAATCCGGGTCCATGGCGTTGAGCCGATGGGGACGGTTGATGGTTATGATGGCGACGCCATCGGAGCGCTTCTCATAAATGATGTTCTTGAACTTGTTCAGCATGTCTCCCTCGCGCGCGGCTGTTGACCTGACATCTTACTAGACGAACACCTTAAAGGCTCAGCGCCTCCGCCATCTGCTCGTGGTGGTAGCGAGGATCGCCCAACGCCAGCTCCCAGTGCTTGGCGCGGCGGGTATACATGGGGAGGGGATGTTGCAACATGAAACCCACGCCGGCATGGACATCGTGGGCCAGACGGGTGACCCGCTGGACGGCCCGGCTGGCGAAAGCCCTGGCGGTGGCGACCTCGCGTTGCGAGGGCAGGCCCTGGTCTAGCGCCCATGCCGCCTGGCGCGCCAGGAGTCTCGTGAGCTGGGTGTCCGCGGCGATGTCCACACACATGTTTTGCACCGCCTGGAACTGTCCAATCGGGCGCCCAGATTGCACCCGCTGCTTGGCGTACTCCGTGGTCATCTCCAAGACGTGCTCGGCGCACCCCACCACCATCCCGCACGTGAGCACGCTCGCTCGGCTGAGAACGGACTCGAAAGCGGGCCAGCCGCTCCCGGCCGGGCCCACGAGCCGGTCCTGAGGCACGGTTACATCACGGAGCGTAACCGCGAACAGCTTTTCGCCGGCGATATTAGGCAGCGGTTCCAGGGACACCCCCGCCGCAGCCCTATCAACCAGGAATAGCGACACGCCCTCGGCGCCTGAGCCGCCCGTGCGGGCCAGACACAGGATGTCCGAGGCGGCCTGGGCGTAAGGGACGAGCAGCTTGGTCCCGTTCAGAACGAAGCCGTCGCCTTTACGTCGAGCGGACAGCTGAACACCTTCGGGCCCGGGCGTCCCTGAGGGCTCTGCGACGGCGGCGGTCGCAATCCGCTCGCCGCGAGCGATCTGTTGCAGGTAGGCTAGCTTTTGCTCCTGGCTGCCCGCCTTGAGCAGGGTCTCGCCGACCAAGATTACGGTGGCAAGGTGAGGCGCCGGCACCAGGAAGCGCCCCATCTCTTCATAGATGACGTACAGGTCCAGGAACGAAGCGCCGCCGCCGCCGTATCGCTCGGGGTAGGTAAGGCCAAGCCAGCCTAGGTCCGCCATGCGGCGCCACAGCGTGCGCGAAAAACCCAGATCGCTTTGCTCGGCATCGCCCACTGCGCTGAGCGGGCATTCCTTGGCAAAGAACTCGTGGGCGGTGGACTTGAGGATCTTCTGGCGGTCGTTGAAAGTAAGGTCCATCGCGATTGTCCCTTATCGCGGCAGGCCTAAGCCGCGTGTCGCCGCTACGACTCGTTTGATCTGGGGGGTTCCCCCCGCGTGATTCCCGAACGACTGTCGATAAAATTTGTCCACCTCGCCCGCCAAAGGCGCCCAGGGCCCTCCTTGTAGCTGTCCCAGAGGCCCCAGGATCTCCATGCAGGTTTGCGCAAAGCGCGGTGAAGAGTCTTTGGAGATTACGGATGCCATGGAACCGCCAAACTCCTCGGGCCCGCCGTGTTCCGCCCGCGACAGACCTTCCCAGCCCAGCAGCTTCATACACTCGACGGTGAGGGCCAACTCAGTCAGTTGCATCCTTACCACCGGGTCCTTGCTCAGGGGCCGGCCGTTGCGCTGCGTCTCCTGGCAGAACTTCACCATCTTGTCGAACATCCGGCGCACGCGGCCTCCCATGCTCCCGCCGCCACGGCCGTAGAAGCTGTTCATGATGCAATACCAGCCGTGGTCCTCCTCGCCGATCACCATGTCGCCGGGCACTCGCACATTGTCAAAAAAGACGTGGTTCTGGCGTCCTCCGCCTAGGTTGAAGAGGGGTTGCAAGGTCACCCCGCGCTGCTTCATGTCCAAACAAAAAATCGTTATGCCCTTATGCTTCGGCGCGTGGGGATTAGTGCGGGCAGCCAGATACATGACGTCGCCGCGGTGCCCCCAGGTCGTGAACGTCTTCTGGCCGTTGATGAGCCAATCGTCCCCGTCGCGCACGGCGCGAGTCTCCAGCGAGGCAAGATCGGAGCCGGCGTTGGGCTCCGTCAGCCCTTCCACCCATATGGTCTCGGTCTGGAGAATCCCGGGGATGAACCTTCGCTTTTGTTCGGGCGAGCCAAACTTGAGGATGGTCCCTCCGGCTAAGCCGTGCCCGATGGCGTTGACCAGAGGCGCGGCGCGGTAGTCAAACTCGTCCACCATGATCGCGCTGTCAATCGGAGGTCGCGCCTGGCCTCCGACTTCCTTGGGCCAGGTCAAGCCTATCCAGCCCCGAGCGCCCACTTTCTTAGTGAACTGGACCGCGAAGTCCCAGTATTCGTCTCGTTCTTCGTAGTCAGTCTGGAACTCGTACTTGGAGGGTAGCTCTCGGTCCAGGAAGTCACGCACCTCCCGCCGCCAGGCCCCTTGCTCAGGTGTAAAGCTGAGGTCCATAGTTGCTACCCCCATCTCGCCGGTAGCTCTTCACCAAGGCGCTATTCTACGCTGTTTCGCCCCGTAAGCACAATCGTCAGTACGATGGCGAGGCGCGGTGGGGGATAGCCGAGGCTGGTCCCGCCGCCGGGCTCATTGCATGCGCCGGAGGACGGGGAGGGCAACCGCTGCCAGGAGGGTCAGTCCCAGGCAAACGCCGGCCAGCACCGTCAGGCCAAGCTGTGGTCCCCAGAGCTGGGCTAGCCCTCCCGAGAGGATAGCGCCCAGGGAGACGAGGCCGCGGTCCAGGCTCATCAGGCTCATGACGCGGCCGTGGAACTCCGGCGGCGTCTGTTCCAGGATAAGGGAGTTGTTCAGCGCCATGTAAGTGGTCGATACGCTGCCGGCGACGAGCAGCGCGACCGCCGACAGCGGCAGCCAGCGGCTCTGGGAGAGCAGGATGAGCGCCAGGCCAAACACTACCAGCAGGCCCAGCATGAGCAGCCCGCGCCGCGCCAGCCTCCCCTTGCTGGCCACGGTGAAGGAACCCAGCAGCGCCCCGACGCCTATCAGCGCCAGCATCCAGCCGGCGCCGGACCGGCCCAGGTGCAGCACGTCCAAGGCCAGGAGCGGCACCGACACCTGCTGATAGGGTTGGCCCAGCACGAAAAGAAGGAGGGCCGTGCCAACTAAGTACAACACCTTGCGGTCCCGGTTGACATGGCGCAGGCCCTCCATGAAGTCGCTCAGGAGCGACGCTGAACGGCGTTCCCGCTGTCCTCTAGTCTCCGGGGCGGCGGGCGCCCTGATCTGGAAGGTCATCCAGATGCCGACCCCGTCGATCAGGGCGATAAGAAGGTACACCTCACCGTAGTCAAAGGGTATGAGCAGCACCCCCGCCAGGCCCGCCCCGGCCACCCG
>JACQUI010000282.1 GCA_016210395.1 Chloroflexota bacterium
CGCGCATGATCTGCGTGCTCCCGTGGTTGATGCCGGACTGGAATGCGCCCATCAGGTTATGCGCGTACAGGCCCTTCTCCACTGCGTTGGGCGAAGTGCTCAAGAGTTGCCCATACGGGCCAAGCATCTGCACGATGGCCTCGGTGCTCTTGACGCCGTGTTCCGGGGCCCACACCTTCTCGGCGGAGCCTTCGTAGGTGAAGTCGCCGCCGTGCTCCACAATAGACATGCTGCGCAGCGTCATCAGACGGCATACTTGGGACTCGGCCCACAGCTCGGCGAGCTTCTCGCGGATGGCCTGGTTTTCCTTGATGTCGTAGTCACCCAGCTTGTTGTCCTTGGACCAGTTGACGATGTCCTCATTGCGGCGGACGGACATGAGGTAGCGTCCCGCGCCGACGCGGTCCAGGTTCAGGCCCATAGCGCCCACGTACCAGCCCATGTTCTTCTCGCCCAACAGGGCGCTCTTGGGCACGCGCACGTCCTCAAAGAAGGTCTCGTTGGTGCGGTTCACGCCGTAGGTCGTACCGTGGGGGGCCGGCGGGTCGTTCTGGATCGTCCACAGAGGGCGAACGGTAATACCCGGCGTGTCCATGGGGAACAGCAGAATAGAGATCCCGCGATGCTTCGGCGCGTCCGGGTCCGTGCGGCACATCAGGTAGATGTGGGTTGCCTGATGCGCGCCCGAGGTAAAGATCTTCTGGCCGTTGATGACGAAGTCGTCCCCGTCTTCTACGGCGCGGCACTGGAGGGAAGCCAGATCCGCGCCCCCGGAAGGCTCGGTAAAGCCCTGGCAGAACATGTATTCACCCTTGATGATCTTGGGAATGAACTCCTTCTTCTGCGCCTCAGTGCCGGCAGCCATGATGGCCGGCGCGGTGCCGCCGCCTCCGCCCACGTTCATCCCGATGCGGGCGAACTCCTCTTCCACAATGTACTGCGTAAGGCGGTCCTTGCCCGCTCCGCCGTACTCCTTGGGCCAGGCTATGCCAAGCCAGCCCTTTTCATCAATCTTCTTATACAGCGCGGCCACCCCGGGTGTCCTGCGCCCGCGCCGCTTGTCGCCGGAGTCCCTGGAGTCAAACCCCTCTCCCATTTGCTCCAGCAGTTGGGGGGTAACGTTATCGGCAATGAACCGGCGGACTTCCTGCCGCAAGGCATCCTGATCTCCATTCCATCCGAAATCCATAGCGGCCTCCTTTGCAGAATAGACAATACATGCAACAGAGTTGCAGGCTTTTCGTAACAACGCGCCTCAGCCTACTCCCCAAACGGTGGCATTGTCTGTCTGATTGTCTCTCGTGTCAATAGTCCGCGAATGCCCGGCTGCTAGCGATCTCCCTGGGATGTTGATGGCTTAGGCGGCATCAGCCGGAGCTGCTTGGGCGCTTCGTCCGGGAGCTCCCAGACGATTTCGGCGTGATTCATAAGCTCGTGGTAGCGGTTGGCCGCTTCGACGCCGCGCCGGTACGCCGCGTCGAATGCGCCGAAGTCCTTCTGCTCGATGGCCTTCTCGATGGCGGCCACGTGCCCGTTGATGAAGGCGTTCAGGTGATCGGCATAGCGGGGCCGCGTGAGGGCGCCCATGCGCATCAGCCCTCGAATCTCGTTGAGCTGGTGGCGCGCCAGCGGCCAGTTGCCGCCCTTCGCCGCGTAGTAGAGGACCCAGTAGCGGTCGCCGATCTGCGGCATGAGCATGCCAAGCCCCGGCTGCATCTCGGCGATCTGGTCTATGGTAAGCTCGGTGTGCCTCGTCCGCCCGACGACCGGCTGGTTGGGTTGCGTCATCTTTCCTCCTGCCCTTCTCGCTACGCCCATGCGTGGACGGGCGCGCGGCGCTATCATACACGGGATGGGAAGAGCCTACCACACCGTGCGGGAGCGCCACACTGAAATGAGCAACGAATCCCTGGCTTTTGCCCCCGCCTGGCGACTGCGGGACATGGTCGCCGCAAAGCAGGTCTCGCCGGTGGAGCTGACGCAGCTTTTCCTGGACCGCATCGAGAAGCTCAACCCTGTGCTCAACGCCTACCTGACCGTGGCGGGTGACCAGGCCCTTGATGCCGCGCGCCAGGCGGAACGCGCAGTCCTCGAAGGAAAACCGCTTGGGCCGCTGCACGGCCTGCCCATCGCCCTCAAAGACCTGAACAGCACCAGGGGCATCCGCACCACACATGGGTCGCTGCTGTACAAAGACTTCGTGCCCCAGACCGACGACATCGTCGTGGCGCGTATTCGGGATGCCGGGGCCATCATCTTGGGCAAGACCAACACCCCGGAGTTCGGCCACTCGGGCACCACCGAAAACCTGCTGGGGGACGACTGCCGCAACCCGTGGGACATCGCATGCACTTCCGGCGGCTCCAGCGGCGGCGCGGCGTCCGGCCTGGCGGCGGCCATGCACCCCCTTGCCCAGGGCAGCGACGGCGGCGGCTCCATCCGTATCCCCGCCGGCATGTGCGGCGTCTTTGGCCTCAAGCCCACTCAGGGCCGCGTCCCCCGCAGGTATACCGGGCCAGGCGGCTGGAACGTCTTCGGCCAGGACGGGACCATGACACGCACCGTGCGCGACGCCGCCCTCCTGCTGCAGGTCATGGCCGGGCCTCACCAGGAAGACCCCACGGCCATCGCCGGCGGGCCTCCAGACTTCTGCGCCGGGCTGTCACAAGGCGTCAAAGGGATGCGCTTTGGCCTGTGCCTGGACATCGAAGGCGTGCCCGTTGACCCAGCGGTGCGCGCCGCGGTTCGCCAGGCGGCGCTGGCCTTCGAGGAGATGGGCGCCTCGGTGGAGGAAACAACGATGCCGTTCGACCACGAGACTGCCCGCCGCGCGTTCATGACCATCTTCCTGGCGGACTACGCTGCCTCACTGGGCGAGGTCTACCGCCGGCACAAGGAGAGTTTCTCGCCGCTGATGGCGCGGTTCATGGAAGAGGCCATTGCCATGCCCGCTTCAGCCCTGGCCGGTGCCCTGCGGGGGCTGGAGTGGCATCGCAATCGCATGGACTGCCTGATGCGGCGGTTCGACCTGCTGCTGACGCCGACGCTGGCGACCACGGCGTTTCCTATCCGGCAGCGGCCCGCCGTCATTGATGGGTGCGCCGTTGACCCCGATTGGGGGTTTACTCCGTTCGCCTTCCTGTTTAACATGAGCGGGCACCCTGCGGCGAGCGTTCCGTGCGGCTTCTCGCCGGCAGGGTTGCCCATTGGGTTGCAGGTCGCCGGCCACAGAGGCGCAGAGGCCACGGTGTTGCGGGCTGCTGCGTCGTTTGAGGAGGCCCGCCCCTGGGCGGACAAAAGGCCGCAAGTTTGTTAGTACCTGAAAGTGGCTGGCAGTCAAGTCCCGTTCGTGGCAAGCCTGTCGAACCACGAACGCGCCCTTCGACAAGCTCAGCGCCTGTGAAGGATTGACCACGCGTGTCAGAGAGCACGGCGGCCCACACTGTCATTCTGAGCCATGACGGCAGTCAGGCGAAGAATCCAAGGCATGGGCCGTTGCAGCGCTCCTTATCTGCGTGGGCGGTCCGTCTTCATTGGCACAGGCCTTAGATTCTTCGCGAGGCAATCGCCTTGTCGGGGCAACTCTTGATTGACCTCCTCGCTCAGAATGACAATGGAACGCTTCGCACCGCAAGACGGAAGGATTAGTTTGTCCACACCTTCTCAGAATGACAGTAGCATTTGATACGGCCTAAAACAAAGGCTCATTTGTCCACAGCCTCTCAGGGCGAACGGGAATCCATCACAAACGTATTCATGCGACCACAGCTAGTTCATGCAGTTCATGCACAAGGCGTAGCGCCAATGGAAGACACCATCACCATGGCGGACATGCGGGCCATCTTCTCCGTGACCGACGCCTTCGGCGTGGATAGGGAAAAGCTCCGCGTGGAGTTGGAGAAGGCAGACCCAGGTTCCGTGACGCTGGGCAACGCCGGTATGCTGGAGATTGTGGCCCCGCTGTCCATCCCCGTGCGGGCATGGCTGCCGGCGCTCCGCGATAGCCTGGCGAGCCTGGGGATGCGGGAGGAAAGCGAGGCGTAGGTGGAGATCGCGCTTGCCGTCGAGGAGAACGAGAACTGCTTTGGCGTGCCTGAGCGGGTGTTTGAAGCCCAGGGAGAGCGCACGAAAGCGGCGAAGATAAAGGCATACCCGCCCAAGGGGGCCTACGGCTGGTGCCGCATCACCGGCTGGAGCAGCGAAGGCGGCGGCGCTCCCTGCGACGCCTACTTCGTGAAGGTAAGCGACTCAGGCTCCGGCTCGGCCTACCTTGTGTACGGCGGCGACTGGGGCGTGCGCCTCATGCCCGAGGATGCAGGTGAGGCGTGGGACATCGGGAGCCCGCGCCAGTGGGGCGAGCCATACCTGCTCCTGGGCGACTCCAGCGAGATTGAGGCGGCCTAGACGCCCTCCGCCGCCTTCTTGATGGCGGCAAGCTCATCCACCAGATCCCGCTGGAAGCTCCCCTTCATCAGCCCGCCAAAGACGCCTCCCATCAGCCCCCCATACCGTGCGGCGATGGTCACCTGCACAGCGCCACCCTGCGCCGCCAGCCTGTATTCGTGTGTAGCGTTGAACCCTGGCCCCTTGACCAGCAACGTGAGCCGTTCCTTCGGCTGGATGCCCTGTACCACCGGCGTGAAGGCGTTGCGGTCCACCACCAGACGTATGCGGCTGCCCTCTCGCAGCGGCGCGCCGTCCAGCAGCTTCGCTTCTTTGACCCGTGACGAGTACTTGGGGCGTCCTTCAAAGTCCACCACCGCTTCCCACACCTTGTCCGCCGGCGCGTTCACAGTGACGCTTTCCTGTAGCGATGGCATAGCAACCTCCCAGGCGGTTCCCGTAGGGGCACGATATATCGTGCCCCTACGTCAGAGGGCAGCCGGCTTCCCCGGTATTGCAACGATACGTCGGCTTCCATGCCCCGTAGGGGCGGGTTTGGAACCCGCCCCTACGGATGCCTGGCGTGATACGGTAGCCGCAGGCTCCACGCCTATCGCTTCTTGGCCTGCGCATCGGCCAGGGCCTTCACCGCAGCGCCGCAGCCGTTGGTTACCATCCCCGCGTCGCTGCCGATCTGGCACATCATGAAGCCCTGCGCAAAGCGGTCCGCCGCCTCCTCCGGGCCGGACCCGTGGTGACAGGGGACAAGGTGATTCGCGCGGGCCACGTCCACAACCTTCTGGCACGCAGCCGCGTGGCGGGGATCGCGGCGGGCATCCGGCCCAGGCGTGATGCCCAGGGACACCGCCAGGTCGCCGGGGCCGACGTAGAAGCCGTCCAATCCCTTCACCTTAGCGATCTCCTCCAGGTTGTTCACCGCCTGCATCGTCTCGATCATGACCAGGACAAAGGTCTCCTGGTTGGCATTCTGGACGTAGTCCGCGCCGCCGTACAGGCGAGCGCGGTTCACTCCGGTGCTGCGATACCCAAGAGGAGGGTACTTCGCGGCGCCTACCGCATGCTCGGCCTCAGCCTTCGTATTCACCAGAGGGACAATAACGCCGTAGGCCCCCGCATCCAGGACAAACTGGATGTCCTTGGGGTCGTTCCAGGCCATGCGGCACAGGGGAACGGTGTCCGTGGTGGAAATGGCCTGCATACACTGGATCGCCTTTTCTGTCGTGAACCCCATGCCATGCTGCAAGTCCAGGATAACCGCATCGAAGCCCGCGTGGGCCATGATCTCCGCCACGTACGGGCTGCCCGTCGAAAGCCATCCGGCGGACACAGGCTTCCCTTCCTTCCACAGCTGCTTCACTTTGTTGGGACGCATAGGTGCTCCTTTCGCTCCTGAAATGCTTTCCAATAACGCTAGATTCCCGCTCGCCCTGAGCTTGTCGAAGGGCCGTTGGTGGTCCGACAGTTCACAACGGCCTTTTCCCAAAGGGACACTAGTTTCGCAAGCGGCGCAGCTCCGCCTCTATCGGCCAGACGGAAAAGGCAAAGACGACCAGGGCTACGAGGTTGAGCACTGGGACAAGCATCACCAGGCCCCACCACCGAGTGTAGCCCACCTTCTCGAATATGCGTGTCCAGATATAGCCCCAAAACGCCAGAGATAGCGCAACAGCTATGTACGGCATGAGCGTCTCCCTTGCCCCCGAGAACGTGCAAGCGCCGGAGCGACGCTTCTCAGAGCATAGCTGGTTGACCCAACGCGTGCAACCGCATAGGATAGAGGATACGGGGCGTGGCGCAGCGGTAGCGCGCTTGGTTTGGGACCAAGAGGCCGTGAGTTCGAATCTCACCGCCCCGACCATCCAGCACATGGCACGAAGAGGGGCGGGTCAATGACCCGCCCCTCTTTGCGTCTTCTCAGTGTCCATCGTATGGTCAAACCGCGCGCCGCCGGTGGCCGATGTACCCATGGGCAAACACCATGAGCGCCAGGGACACTATCCCAAACACAACCACGGTGTTTTCATTCGAAACGGGCAGCCGCAGAAGCAAGAAGCCATAGCCCGCTATCCCGCCCCACATCGTCGGCACCGGCTTGTTCAGGAGAAGCGCAACCGTCCCTACCGCCACAGCCGCAATGACGCTCGCCAGCCCGTACACGGGGAATACCGCAAGGGTAATGCCAACCAGTGTGGACACCCCGTCTCCACCCTTGAAACGGGTGAAAACCGAACGCCAGTGACCCGCCACGGCAGCCAGCGCAGGAAGCAAGACCCCCTCGCCCGTGAGGCCAAGACGGTAGGAGAGACCGATAGCCAGCGCGCCCTTGGCGGCATCCACCAGGAGCACAATGAAACCCTCCGTAGGGCCTACCTGCCGGAAGACGTTTGCGGCCCCCGCCGACCCCGTGCCAACGGAGAACACGTCTACGCCCCGCAGCCTGCCCACAATAGCCGCAGAGGGGAACGCGCCCAGGAAATACGAGATGACTGTGACAAGCAGAAGCGCCTGAATGGTATCCGAAGGAAGCATCAAACCGACCTACTCTATTGAAACTTGGATCGAGATCCAAGCCGGATATCTAGTAGTGTACCCTCTTTCCTGCGCCCGCGTAAGAGGCGTTCCATCCCCTCCTCTTCGCGCCTCTTTACAACCCTTGTGTCGGCGAGTACCATGCCAGCACCACAAGGCCAACCACCCAACGAATTCCCACAGGTTTGCCTTGCGCGGCGCTGCTGCCAATCGAATAAGCGCCCAGCCAAGGAGGAAAGCCATGACCACGGCCGCTAGACCTGAAGTCAAAGTCTACGCTCGCAAGGGCTGAGCCACCTGCGCGCGCACGAAAGAGTTTCTTTCGCAACACCACGTCCCTTACACCGAACGCGACATCGAGAACCACCCAGGCGCCCTGGAAGAGCTGCAGGCCCTGGGCTTCCGCGCCGTCCCCGTGACGGTTGTGGCCGGCAAGCCACCCATCAACGGCTTTGACCCCAGGCGGATCAACGATGCCCTCGCCTTGGGCCTCACTATCCAGCCGCGTTCTCCAGAGGTAACCATCCCACTGTTGGGACGCGTGCTGGAGGCGGTGGAACGGGCAGTTCGTCAGATGCCGGACGACAAGCTGGACTGGAGTGCGCCGGACCGCGACCGCCCCATGCGCGAGTTTACGTACCACATCTTCACGGTGAGTTTGAACACGGTGCGCGGCCTGGCCAGCGGTCAGTACACCCCCATGAACGATGCCCCCGGACGCGACTTCAGCAGCTTTCAAGTGGTGGGGGACTATGGACACAAGCTGGTAGAAGAGTACAAGCAGTGGGCCGCGCGGGAAAACCCGCGAGTGTTGGCTCGCATGGGCCCAAGAGGCGCCGACGAGCGCAGCGCCGCAGACCGTTTGGACGTGGCCACGGGGCATGCAGTGCAACACCTGCGCCAGCTCTACTTTGTGTTGCGGCAGTTCGGCATAGAGCCGGCAAACCCCATGAACGACGATGCGTTTCCGCCGGAATACGTGCTGACCATCCTGTGGTAGCTTTCTTGCAACGGCGATTGCGTTGTCTTAGCTTGCGGGGACATCCCTTTGTCTGATAAGAAGAAACGCCCAGACCTCGAAACTCGGGTCCCCATACCGATGGACGGAGATCCCGAGGAGGAAGAGGCGCCGCCCCTTGTCCAGGAGGCCGGGCGCGCTGCCGCCAACGGCTCCCAGAACGGCCAGGCGCCTGCCGCCGATCCTCTTGCCGGCCTGCGAGTTGGCCACGGCGGAGGAGGGATGCGCGGCGGACGCAGGGCAGGCGGCCATAGGGACCTGACCACCGGCAGCATTCCCCGCAACCTGTGGCATCTCGCCTGGCCCCAGATCATCGAGGGCGTCCTCAACGTCCTGGACCAGATGGTAGACCTGCTATGGGCGGGGCGTTTGCCCGGCGGGTTCCGCACGCTGGCGGGCGTTGGGGTCGCGCAGACGTTTACCCAGTTCGGGATGATGGCCCGCCAGGGCCTGGATATGGCGGCGCGGGCCATGATCTCTCGGGCCGTCGGCGCAGGCAACATCCCCCTGGCAAACCACATCGCTCTGCAAGCGTTCACGCTGACTGGCGTCTACTCCCTCATCATGATCGCCGTTGGCGTCCTTTTCACCGACATCTTCCTCCGCCTGATCGGCGCAAGCGACGCCGTGCAGGCCGAGGCAGCCATGTACATGCGCATCCAGTTCATCGGCATGGCAACGCAGGGCTTTCGCATGGCCAGCGGCGCCGCCCTCCAGTCCGCCGGCGACGTGATGTCTCCCCTCAGGGCCACGACCCTCACGCGCATTGCGCATATCATCCTGACGCCGTTCCTCATCTTCGGCTGGTGGGTGTTCCCCGAGATGGGCCTTGCCGGCGCTGCCCTGGCCAACGTGGTCGCCCAGCTAGCAGGCTGCGCCGTGAACTTCCAGGCCCTCATGGGAGGGCGCTCCCGGCTGCATCTGACGCTGCGCGGCTATAGGGTGGACTACCCGCTGCTCTGGCGAATGCTCAAGCTGGGGACCCCTGCCTCCCTCGCCGGCACCGAGCGCGCCACCGCCCAGCTCGTCCTCCTCGGGTTCGTCAGCCCCTTCGGCGACGTCGCGCTGGCCGCCTACGCCCTGACCCGGCGCATGGAGATGTTCGCAAACTTCGGCAGCATGGGGCTTGGGCAAGCGTCCGGCATCCTCGTCGGGCAGAACCTGGGCGCAGGCAAGCCCGAGCGAGCGAGGCAGGCCATCGGCTGGGCGCTGCTCTATGTGGGAATCATGAAGTCGGTCGTCGGCGCATTCATCGTCGCATTCCCCTTCCTCTTGATCACCGTCTTCACCAGCGACACGGACGTGGTTGAGCTGACCTCCGTCTGGCTACGGATCCAGGTGTTCGCGGCCATTCTCATGGGCATGTCCATGGTCTTTCAGCAATCGTTCAATACCGCCGGGGACACTATGGCCCCACTGCTGGTGACACTGGTGGGCGTCTGGTTCGTCGAGCTGCCGGTGGCGTGGCTCCTGAGCCATACCCTCGGCATCGGCCCGCTGGGAATAGGGTGGGCCGCCATCGCGGGCATGTCGGCTCGTATCGTCGGCTACGTCCCCTACTTCTACTGGGGACGCTGGCTCCGCGTAAAGGTCATCTGATACCTGGTTGCGTACGACAGAAACCCGTTCGCCCCGAGCTTGTCGAAGGGCGGCTCGTGGTCCAACAAGCTCACACGAACGGCTTCCGCTTGCCCCAGCCTCACCGGCCGCTTCCCTTCATAGCGAATCGTCGTATACTGGGGACGCACTTTTCTGAGCGAGGCGCACCATGGACTTTGGCTGGTCGCAGGCGCAGGTAGCCCTCCGGCAAGAGGTCCGGCAGTTCCTCGCCAAGCGCCTGACCCCTGACGTTGCGGAAGAGCTGGCCCACGGTGGGAACCACACCGCCAACGACCCCGTCGCCATTGACCGCAGGGGCCGTGGCTCTCACGTCACGCGCCTCTACCAGGAGATCGAGGACCGGGGCTGGCTGGGCATGAGCTGGCCCAAAGAGTACGGCGGCCAGGGCAAGGACCGCCTCAGCCAGTACATCGTGGAGGAGGAGTTCGCCAGGGCAGGCATCGGCGTCGGGGGCGCGGGCAGCGGCGCGCCGGCGGTCATGGCCGTAGGAACAGAGGAGCAGAAGCGCGAGTTCATCCCGAAGCTCCTCAAAGGCGAGTACACCTTCGCCCTCGGCTTCACTGAGCCCAGCGGCGGCGCGGACCTCGCCTCCCTCCAGTGCCGCGCCGTCGAGGACGGCGACTACTTCGTGGTCAATGGCCAGAAGATCTTCACCTCCGCCGCCCATGCCGCAACGCACATGTACCTCATGTGCCGTACAGACCCCGACGCCCCAAAACACCGTGGCATCTCCATCCTCATC
>JACQUI010000283.1 GCA_016210395.1 Chloroflexota bacterium
GTCTGGGATTTAGCCGTTCGTGGTGAGCTTGCCCTTCCACGGAAGGGCTTGTCGAACCAGGAACGCGCCCTTCGACAGGCTCAGGGCGAACGGGGATTCATCGTCCATCCATTTACGCAAGTAAGTACTAGGATAGGGGTAACCTGTGGGACGACCCCCCACCTTAGTCCTCAGTCCTCCCCCGCAAGGGGGGAGGAAACTAGTTTTCGCCCCATTCATTCGTTGGCCGGGTTGAGCGTATCGCATGAACTGGAAGCTTATCGCAGGGTTCTCCTCATTCGGCATCTTCTTGGGCGGCGTGTCCATACTTGGGCCTCCCCGCATCGTTGACCTGGCGCTGCGCCTGGCGGCCGGCTTCTTCTGCGCGTACTTGCTTGCCAGGATGCTGCCGAGCAAGCAGCTTCACCACGGCTTTGTTATTGGTTTCGCCGCGGCCATGCTGACCACCATCGTGGAGGTGGTCTTCTTCGACGCCTACTTCGCCAACAACTCTTCTCTGAAGGAGACGTTTGACGGCTTGCCGGAGGGCACGGACCCGCGGCAGTACCTGCTGTCCTACGCGCCGGTGATCGGCCTGCTGCAGGGCGTGGCCCTTGGCGTCTTTTCCTGGACCGCCGCCAATGTGGTGAAGGGAATGTCCATTGCCGGCCCAGGCCAGGGTGAGGGCGGGGGCGCAGCCGAGTTGCCGCCGCCCCCGCCTGCGGATGATTCCAGGGGCTATCGCCGCAACGGCAAGAGGCGAAAGAGGGGCTAGTGTCCTCTTCAATCCCACCGCTCATCAAACGGAACACTATCTACTTTGCACTGACCCAGGCGCTGCAAGGGGCGCAGGGGCAGCTCTCCATCACCCTGGGCGCGCTGATGGTGACGCGGCTGCTGGGATCGGCGGCGCTGGCGGGCATTGGCGGCAGCCTGCTGAACCTGAGCCGCTTCCTGGTGGCGTACCCCACGGGCAAAGTGACGGATACGTTTGGGCGCAAAGCCGGAACGCTCATGGGGCTGGTCCTGGGGCTGGTGGGAGGGACGATGCTGGGCATGTCCATCGTGGTGTCCTCATTCGCCCTGTTCATCGCCGGCATCACCGTGCTCGGCCTGGGCTTCGGGGCGAGCCAGCAACTCCGGGTGGCGGCGGTGGACATGTACCCGCCTGCTCGCCGCGCGGAAGGGCTGGGGTACGTGCTGACCGGCAGCGTGTTGGGGGCCTTCGTTGCGCCGCTGCTTGTGGCTGGGGCAGAGCAGGTCGCTGCCAGGACGGGAGGCGAATCGCTGGCCATCACGTGGTTCCTGATGCCGCTGGCGCTCGTCCCGGCCATGGTCTTCACGCTGATGGTGCATCCGGACCCCAAGACCATCGCCGCAAACCTAAAGCAGTTCTGGCCGGGGTACGAGCCGCCGGCGAGGGCTCAGGCGCAGGCATCATCCAAGAGTGGGGTGGGCGCCTTCCTGCGCGACGAGTCGAAGCAGGTGGCGTTTGCCTCTTATGCGGCGGCCCAGGGCACGATGACGATGATGATGGTGATGACGCCTCTGGCCATGGCGCATTCGGGCCACTCGCTGGCGGCAACGTCGCTGGCTATCTCTGTGCACATCGTGGGGATGTACCTGTTCTCCGTGCCCTTCGGCAGACTGGCGGACCGCATTGGCCGCAAGCCGCTGCTGTGGCTGGGGCTGCTGGCGCAGGCGGCAGGGGCGGTGATGGCGCCTGCGACTCCCATCTACTGGGTTATGACGCTGGGGCTCTTCCTGGTGGGCCTTGGATGGAGCGCAGTGAACGTGGGGGCCACGACGGTGCTGGCAGACACCACGGCTCCCCATGAGCGGGGACGCGCCGTGGGGGCGAACGACGCGATAGCAGGGGCTTTTGGCGTGCTGACGCCGCTGGCCGGCGGCCTGGTGGCGGAGGCCAGCGGGCACATGGCGGTGGGGCTGATGGGAGCGGTGGTCGCGGCGCTTCCCCTGCTGGTCATGTTCCGCCTGCACGAGGCGCGGCCCGGGGAGTATGGGGTGCGGGTTGCGGAGGGACAGGAGATCAGACAGGGATAAGACAGGGTCTTTCGGTGGATCTGAGCGAAGGGCCACCACCAGGGTAGCCTCTTGTTTCCCGGCGTAGTGGATACTCTTTGTCATTCTGAGCGAGGCGGTCAAAGGACAAATGCCGTCACCAGCGACTGTCTCGCGAAGAATCTAAGGCCTGTGCCGATGAAGACAAACCGCTTGGGCAGAGAAGAGCATTGCGACGGCCTTCGCCTTGGGTTCTTCGCCTGACTACCGTCATGGCTCAGAATGACAGGGCGCGCGCCACACCACTGCAATCGGGAGTACCGAAAGACCCTGGGAGTAAGATGTTTTCCCTTGAGATAAGAACTGTGCTAGGATAATCTTGTAGAAACAGGAAGGTAAGAGCAGATGATGCAAAGCAAGGTATCGGTCAGAGGTCAAACCGTTGTCCCGCACGAGATCCGCAAGATACTTGGGATTACTCCCCAAACGCTTTTGCAGTGGGAAGTCCAGGACGGCGTTGTTGTGGTGTACCCGATTCCCGCAGACCCCGTGAGGGCATCGCTTGGGGCGCTGAAAGGGAAATGGACTTTCGATGAGTTCTTGAAGGAACGGCAAGAAGAACGCCGGCGCGAGTTGGCCCAGGAGCAAAAGGCGTAGATGGCGACCTACGTGCTGGATACCTCGGCCATCATGTGCATTCTCCTGGATGAGGAAGGTGCGCAGGTGGTCGTAGGACTATTGGAGGCGGCAAGGAGTTCTTCTTCTGAGGAACGCTCCACGGTGCTTCTTCCCTTTGTGGCTCTGATGGAGGTGGAATACTCCCTACTCCGTCGTTTGCCTACCCGGGAGGTAGAGCGCCACATGTTCACGGTGGAACGCTGGCCCGCGCAGGTGCGTGAGTCCAACGTGCCGTGGCGTCGTCAGGCAGCGCGGGTCAAGGCTGGCGGCGGCCTTTCGCTGGCGGACGCCTGGATTGCTGCCCTGGCCATCCAGGAGGGTGGCGAACTGGTACACAAAGACCCGGAGTTTGACCAAGTGGATGGCTTGCGTTCGCTGCGTTTGCCTTACCGGTGACCATAGGAAGGGCGGCGCAAGACACCGCCTTCGGCTTTTTCGACCTCTGTTGCCTTGGGCAGGCGCGTCCCGTGGCGCTATACTGTTCCTGCCGAGCCGCCTATGCTAGACCGACACGTCCGCCAGCGCCTGGAACGGCGGGAGGAGCTACTCTCGCCTTACGCGGCGAAGGCGCGCGCCAGCAAAGGGCGGGCAATCCCCGAAGAGCCATCGCCGCTGCGCACCGACTTCCAGCGCGACCGCGACCGCATCATCCACTCCAAGGCCTTCCGCCGCCTGAAGCACAAGACCCAGGTGTTCATTGCGCCCCAGGGCGACCACTACGTGACACGTCTGACCCACACGCTGGAGGTCTCGCAGATCGCCCGGACTATCGCGCGGGCGCTGGACCTGAACGAAGACCTGGAGGAGGCCATCACCCTGGGGCATGACCTGGGCCACACCCCGTTCGGACACATTGGCGAGGAGACGCTGGACGCGCTGGCCCCCGGCGGCTTCCGCCACGCTCAGCAGAGCCTGCGCGTGGTGGACGTGCTGGAGAAGGACGGCGCGGGGCTGAACCTCACCTGGGAGGTGCGCCAGGGCATCGCTGGGCACTCGAAGCCCCAGGGCGATTTCCTGGATGGCGGCCTGGTGGACGGCCTGACGTTGGAGGCGCAGGTGTGCCGGCTGGCGGACGCCGTCGCCTACCTGAACCACGACATCGGTGACGCCATCCGCGCCGGGCTTCTCAGGGAAGACGACCTTCCTGCGGAAGTGACGCGGCCGCTGGGGTCGCGCCACTCCCAGCGCATTGATACGATGGTTGCCGACGTGGTGGAGGCGTCGTGGGCGTGCACAGGGCAGGGCGTCGCGCGCCCCCACCTCAGTCCTCCCCCGCAAGGGGGGAGGATGTCAGAGGGTGGCCCGCTCATCACGATGAGCGAGCCTGTGCGGGAGGCGCTGAACGTGCTGCGGGCCTTCATGTTCGAGCGGGTGTACTTGCCGTCCAACAACAACCCCCAGGGGCGCAAGGCGCGGGAGATCGTGACGTTTCTGTACAGCCACTATGCCGCCAATCCCGACCACGTTCCGCAAGAGTACTGGAAGCGGGAGGAGCCGCCGGAGCAGATGGCGGTGGACTACATCTCCAGCATGACGGACCAGTTCGCGCTGCGCCGCGCCGAGGAGCTGCGGCCCGGCATCTCCGGGGGCATGTTTGACTGGGTGGTGTAGGGGAGATTCCGCCTGGGGTTTGTCATATCATCACAAAAGGAGGGATCGCGTACGAAAAGGTAGCCTAGCCTGGGCGCTGGCGTAATGGGAGAGGCGCTAGCCAAGAAACCGCGCAAGTTTTTGCATGGCGTCTTGGTTTTCGGGATTCAGCACCTGAAAACCTGCGGCAAGTCCGGCGTTGGCTAGCTCACGGTCGGCTGTGACCAATATCGTTCCCATGGTTGAGGTCTGCCGCGCCAGGAGTGCGGTTGCGAAGTGAAGCGCGTCAAGCGCACGCAAAGTGTGGGTCCTCGCAGCCTGCTCTCCACCGGAAATGACGCTGGGACTGAGGGGAAGGACAACAATGCTCGCTAGAAGTCTGGCCGAAAAGGTAGTCGGCGGTGTTTGGCCAAGGGCATGTACATATCCATATCTTGCGATGGCGCTTCTTCTTGCTCTGCGATAGAGTA
>JACQUI010000274.1 GCA_016210395.1 Chloroflexota bacterium
CCGCTCCTCCCGCCGCCCCTTCACCTCCACCGCGCCCTCCCGCAGGTTGCGGGGCGACACCACCAGGCGCACCGGCAAGCCAAGCAGGTCGGCGTCGTTGAACTTCACGCCTGCCGTCTCCGGGCGGTCGTCGTACAGCACCTCAAAGCTCTGCCTGGTGAGTGAGTCATACAGGCCATCCGCTGCCTGGCGAACGTCGTCGCGCTCCAGGTTCAGCCCCACCAGGTGCGCCTGGTATGGCGCGATGGGCGCAGGGAAGATGATGCCCTTGTCGTCATGGTTCTGCTCGATGGCCGCGGCCAGGAGGCGCGTCACGCCGATGCCGTAGCAGCCCATGATGATGGGCCTTTGCAGGCCGGCCTCGTCCACGAACGTTGCCCCGAGGCGCTCGGAGTAGAAGGTGCCCAGCTTGAAGACGTGGCCTACCTCGACGCCACGCGTGGAGCTGAGCGGCGTGCGGCACTTGGGGCAGGCGTAGCCCTCCTTGGCAAGGGCGATGTCCGTGACGATGTCGGCAGTGAAGTCGCGGGGGAAGTTGGCGTTGCGCAGGTGGTAGCCCTCCCGGTTGGCTCCGACGACGTAGTTGCCGCCGCTGGCGATGGACTGGTCGGCAATGACGGTGACGCCCGTGACGCCGATGGGCGATGCGAAGCCCGCCACCAGGCCCGCCGCCTTGACCTCTTCGTCGGTGGCCATGTGGAGGCCCTGGGCCTTGATGGTGTTGCTCAGCTTGATCTCGTTTACATCCAGGTCGCCGCGAATAACGACGAAGTAGAGCTTGCCGCTTGCCGCATAGAAGACCGCTTTGAGTGTCTTGCTCTCCGGCACGCCGAGGTAGGCTGCGACGGCGGCGATGGTCTTTGCCCCAGGCGTGGCGACTTCCTGCAAGGGCAGGGGCGTTCTATCTGGACCGCTTGGGGGCGGCTCCGGCAAGTAGAACGAGGCGCGCTCGGCATTGGCGGCGTAGCCACACGCCTTGCAGTGCAGGATGGTGTCCTCGCCGGCCTCGGCAGGCAGGACGAACTCGTGGGAGTCCTTGCCGCCGATGGCCCCGCTATCGGCCTCCACGGCCATGGTTGGCAGGCCGCAGCGGGTGAAGATGTTGCGGTAGGCCTGGACCATCGCCTGGTAGGAGAGGTCGAGGCCCTCCTGTGTGGCGTCGAAGGAGTAGGCGTCCTTCATGGTGAACTCGCGGCCCCGCAGGAGTCCGGCGCGGGGGCGGGGCTCGTCGCGGAACTTGGCCTGGATCTGGTACAGGTTCAGGGGGAGGTCGCGGTAGGAGCCGACGTTGGCCTTCACCAGGCTGGTGATCACCTCTTCGTGAGTCGGCGCCAGCACCATGTCCCGGTCGCGGCGGTCGTGCAGGCGGAAGAGCACGGGGCCGTACGCAGCGGCGCGGTCGGTCTGCTCCCACAGCTCCAGTGGCTGGAGGGCCGGCATGTGCACCTCTTGAGCGCCGGCGGCGTTCATTTCCTGGCGGATGATCTCTTCGATCTTGCGCAGGGAGCGCCATGCCAGGGGCATGTAGGCGTACACCCCGGCTGCGATCTGCTGCATCATGCCGGCGCGGAGCATGAGGCGGTGGCTGGCGGTCTCGGCCTCGGCAGGGGCCTGCCGAAGGGTCTTGCCGAACATTCGGGTCATACGCATAGGTAGGTGTCCTTCAGGAGGTGGGTTGGACGTATTGTAGGGCAAAGGGCATAGGGCATAAAGCATGGGGGCTAGGAAGGCTGACTCACGGACGTGCGGACAGGGAGTGCTGACCGGTGGCACGCGTGCCCGATCTCTTGCTGTATTATGACGTACGTGCAGATGGATACACACATGCGTACCGAACGGCTGGACATCCGAATAGACAGCGAACGCCGGCGCAAGCTGCAAGAGCTGGTGGAAAGTCAGGGGGCGCCCATTTCGGAAGTGGTGTGCCGCTTGATTGACGTGGCCTATGAGGACACGCTCCGGAGCCGCCGCAGGAAGGCTGCCGAAGCGCTGGCGCAGCTTGAGCTTGAGGACGTGCCTGATCCGGGCACGTTGAGCCGCCAACTGGGAGAGCGCCCATGGGTCCGGTTAGGACCCTCAGGGCCCTGAAAGCTGGCGATACCTGTTTGCCTCCTGACTTGGACTTTCCGACATTCGCGGCGTTCTCATGAGCGCACTTGCAGAAGCGGTGCTGGACTGGCTGTGGCGCACGACCTTTGCAACAGCCATAGAAGCGCTGGCCGTTGGCGGGGCGCTGCTGGTCTTTGGCCTGCTGCTGTACTGCCTGGAGCGGCGGGCCTTTGCCGTCATGAGCCAGGCCTTTGGCGAGAAAGCGACGGTCGTTGCCACCGGCTGGATCGGCACGACGGTCCACGAGCTATCGCACGCGCTGATGTGCCTGGTCTTCCGGCACAAGATTACGGAGATCAGCCTGTTCAGCCCTGATACGGAAAGCGGCGTGCTGGGGTACGTCCGCCACGCCTGGGACAAGGGGAGCCTCTACCAGAACCTGGGGCTGTTCTTCATCGGCATTGCGCCCCTCATGATCGGAAGCGCCTTGCTGGTCGGGCTGGGGTACGCGCTGGCGCCTGGGTTCGGCGACGTTGTGGAAACGGCGGCGGGAATGCCTGGCCCGGCAAGCGGCGCTGGAGTCGGCGCGTACCTTTCCTGGCTCACAGGCCTGGCTCGGGAGGCGGCCGGCACCCTGTTTGCGCCGGGGCAATTCCGGCGGTGGCAGCTCTGGGCATTCCTCTATGTGTCGGTATCGGTCGCCAGCCATCTGTCGCCCAGCCCGGCTGACCTGCGGGGGAGTTGGCTTGGCTTGGGGATAATCGCCAGCCTGTTGCTGGCGGTGAACGGAGCGCTGGTTGCGCTGGGGGCAGCGCCGCTGGACTACTTCTACGGAAGCGGTCGGTATCTGGGGATCGGCGCGGGCCTCATGGCGCTGGCGGTGCTGCTGAGCGCGACCGCCTTCCTGGTATCGTGGGCTGTCTCGGCGGTGTGGCACGTGTTGCGCGGCAAAGGGATGCTGTGGCCCGTATGAGAGCGAGGAAGGGCTATGCCTCCAGCCAGTTCGCCAAGCGTAGATTGGGGACACGGCTGAAGTGGCGGAGGTTGGCGGTGACAACGGTCAGGCCGCGCGAGAGGGCGATCGCGGCAATGCGGGTGTCCGCGTCGCCTATCTGGTTGCCCTGCTGTTCGAGGAGCGCCCGGATAGGCCCGTAGGCAATGGCGGCTTCGCGATCGAAAGGCAGCACCGCTAAGTCAGCAACGATGCTATTTTCGAGGCGGCCTAGATAGTGAGGAGTGAGATGAGGCAGTTTGTGCGCTCCGTACCACAGCTCTCCGATTGTGATACTGGAGACGAATTGCTGTGACAGAGGAGTGCCGGCAAGTCTGGCGACGAGCCATGAACTGGCTGTTCCCCTGATGACGGGGATCAAGGTATCCGTGTCGAACAGGTACATTACAAGTCCAGGTCCACTGGCCGCCCCTTATCCCTCTCTCTCGCATCGTAGATGTCCGCAAGGAGTTTATCTAACTCCTCAGATGGCACATCGGCCCATAGACCTGCGAGGGAGAGAATGCCCTTGGGGCGCTTGGAACCCGCTTCGTCTTGATCAGTCTCGTCCACATTCCCCATGCCCACCAGCTTCGCCACCGGCTTGCCGTGCTTCTCGATCACCACTTGCTCGCCGCCGTGGGCCACCTGAGCCAGCAGCTCGGAGAAATGGGCCTTGGCTTCGGTTGCGCTTATTCGTCTGGTCACCGGCCGCCTCCACTGGTCAATTTGACCTATTCTAGCACACAGCTTCCCGGATCACAGCTTCCTCCGCAGCTTCCGCAGGTCAATGGCGAAGGTGACAACGAGAAAGACAAGCCAGAAGAGAAAGGCGTAGACAAAGGCGTCCACCCAGGGCCTGCCGATTCCTGCAAGGAGCGCCCGGTTATCGAACCAAGTGGCGATGAAGCTGAGCAGCGCGGCGGGGGAAAACACCAGCGAAAGCAGCGATTCGGCCTGGAGGCTGGGTTTGCGGAGGATTGGGGCAAAAAAGGCGATGCCAAAGGCAATGGACAGTCCAAGGCAAACGACGCCCAGCCCGAAGTAGAGGCCGGCAGGCAGGTGGAGCGAAAGGAAGGGGAGGCCGTTGGGCAGCCGCTGGAAGTCGAAGAATGGGCCGCCTGCCTGGGCCGTGCTGAAGGAGCGCAGGAACAGGAACGCGAAGGCAAAGTAGCCAACGCCCTGCTGGGCAAGATAGCGCTTGGTCACGTTGGGGACATCCTGGCTTGTGGCTATTATAGCTTGGGAAAATCGCTGTGACCTCATCATATCAGTGGACCAATGCTAAAGTCACTCGTAGGACGATGAAAATGATGTGCCAGATTAAACAATTATCCTTTGCAATGACGACGTATTTGAACTCGTTTGATTGTTACGTATTGCACCTCGGAGTGAGAAGTGTATAATAGGAAACATCAAGAGTGCCTAGGAGGTGACAAGATGACTGGCTAAACACGAGTAATGCTACGGTAACATGACACGCGATGACATACAGTACAGTAACTAACTTTAAAATGGAAGGAAATGCAAATGAAAACAGAAATGCTTGACAAGAAATTTCCCAAGAGGAGTGGTTGCCGGCAGTGAGAGTAACTTGGCTTGGAGAGCTATACGGATGGATTGTGCTGCCAGCGTGGGCGAGTCAACGAGTAGATAGCATGTGGCGCTCGGTTGGCAAGCGGGGCACGCATCGATGCCTGTCCGCACTTTCCAACCGAGCATTGCTTATCCACACTGGACGATGAGTTACTGTGTGCTCTTCAGCAC
>JACQUI010000275.1 GCA_016210395.1 Chloroflexota bacterium
GGGCCTTCTCAAGGAAGGCGGCATGCTGGTAGAGCCTTCCGCAGGCAACATGGGCGTGTCGCTGGCGATGGTAGCGGCGGCCAAGGGATACAAGCTGCACGTCTTCATGCCTGAAGGAGTGCCGCTAGAACGCCGCCGCCTGGTTGCCCGCTATGGCGCGGAGATGCACCTCACGCCTTCCCACATGGGCATGGCCGGGGCGACTGGCGCGGCTAAGCGTATGCTGGACCGCAACGGCGGCAGCGTTCGCCTGGACCAGTTCACTAGCCAGGCAGCGGTGCAGGCGCACTACGATGGGACAGGCGCGGAGATTCTGGCGGCGCTGGATGGCGCTGTAGATGCGTTCGTTGCGGGCGTGGGCACGGGCGCAACCCTCGTGGGGGCCGGCGGCGCGCTGCGAAGGGCAACCCCCTCGGTGAGCCTTATCGCTGTGGAGCCTTCCACGTCGCCCTTGCTGAGCGAAGGCAAGGCGGGCGAGCATGGGATCCCGGGCATCGGCGCGGACTTCGTCCCGCCCCTTCTGGACCGCGCGATGGTCAGCGAGGTAGCCACGGTAAGCACAGAGGATGCTATTGCCACTGCCATCCGCATAGCACGGGAGACCGGGTTGCTGGTGGGCATCTCCTCGGGGGCGAACGTGGCGGCGGCGCTGCGGATAGCCCAGAGGCTGGGGAGCGGGAAGCGCGTCGTCACCGTGCTTCCCGACACAGGAGAACGCTATCCGCATCTGGCTGCCGAACTGCGCGTGCTGAACCGCTAGTCCGTACAGGCTATCCACAACCCTAAACGTGAGAATGCCGGTATGACAAGCCCTTTCAGGGCGCTCCCCAGCGTGGAGCGGGTGCTGGAGCAGCCCGCCATCGTTGACCTTGCCCGCGCCTACTCCCACGAGGCCCTGGTCGGCCTCATACGTGAGGAGCTGCAGGGGCGGCGCAGCGCCATTGCCCATGGAGGCCCCGCGCCTACCCTGGAGCGCTTTGTCGAGTCCGTCTGCATGCGGGCCGCGCAGGCATGGGAAGGTTTCCCACGCCGCGTGATCAACGCCACAGGTGTGATTTTGCACACCAACCTGGGCCGCGCCCCCCTGAGCGCGGCGGCTATCCATTCCGCTGCCCAGGCGGCGCAGGGCTACACCAACCTGGAGTACGACCTGGAGCAGGGCGAGCGCGGCTCCCGCCAGGCCCACGTGGACGCCATCCTGCGCCAGGTCATTCCGGGCGCAGAAGCGGGCATCGCCGTCAACAACAATGCCTCTGCCATGATGCTTGGCCTGGCGGCAATCGCTGTGGGCAAGGAGGTCATCGTCTCCAGGGGCGAGGCCGTGGAGATCGGTGGCGGTTTCCGCATCCCAGAGGTCCTGGCCCAGAGCGGCGCGAAGCTGGTCGAAGTCGGCACCACGAACCGCACGTACGTTTCCGACTACGCCGCCGCCATCACGGAGCACACAGGGGCGTTGCTAAAGGTGCACGCCAGCAACTTCCGCGTTGTGGGCTTCACCAGCGCACCGGCGACAGAGGAGCTTGTGTCGCTGGGCCGGGAGCGCGGCATCCCCGTGCTGCACGACCTGGGCTCAGGCTGCCTGCTGGACACCGTGCAATTCGGCCTGGCCCACGAGCCGATGCCCCAGGAGAGCATTGCGGCAGGAATTGACCTGGCCTTCTTTTCGGGCGACAAGCTCCTGGGAGGCCCCCAGGCAGGAATCGTTGTGGGCAAAAGAGAGATGGTGCAGCGGCTGGCCCGCCATCCCCTGGCGCGGGCGGTGCGCCTGGACAAGTGCTCGCTGGCGGCCCTGACCGCAACGCTGCTGCACTATGTGAAGGGCGATGCCGTGCGGGATATCCCTTCCTGGCGCATGATCGCCATGCCGCTGCCGGAGGTGCGCAGGCGGGCGCTGCGCTTGCGGCGGGCCATCGGCCCCGGGGCTCGCCTGGTGCAAGGGAAGTCAACCATCGGCGCGGGCAGCCTGCCCGGCGAGACGCTGCCTACCTGGCTGGTTGCCCTTGATGCAGCCGGCGCCGGGGCCGACGCGCTGGCCGCTCGCCTGCGGGATGGCCGCCCGCCGGTGGTTGGGCGTATCCAGGATGACCGCGTTGTGCTGGACCCGCGCACCGTGCTGCCGGACGAGGAGCGGGACCTGGCGCGTGTGGCGCGCGAGGCGATGGGCAAGGGGTAGCAACGGAGGGCGTTTCGGGTGCCATTTCTGGTAGACTTCGAGGGAACAGTCGTCAGACTCACGGACGAACGGCTGAGGCACATCGTTTTCCATCCAGAAATGGCCACAATGCTCCATTCAGTTGGGGAGACTCTCTTGGATCCGGATACAGTGGTCCTATCAAGCACAGATCCTACGGTGAGGCTGTACTACAAGCGATACCATGAAACGGGCGTTGGAGATAAACTGGTCTGCGTGGTGGTCAAGCTTAGCTTGGAAGATGCGTTCGTGCTGACGGCGTATCTGACTGATAAGGCAAAGAGGGGGCAAGTGCTGTGGCAGAGAAACACGTGACAATCTGGTATGACCCCGAGGGGGACTACCTGGAGGTCATTTTTGACAGAAAAGAAGGCTACTTCCGTGAGACTGACGACGACCGTGTCATGGAGAAGGTTGACCTGCAAGGGAACATCCTTGGATTTTCTATTCTTGGCGTGGGTTCCATGAAAGGGCGTCCTCTGGAGGTGACCCTGCCGCAACCTGCATGAACACTGCGTTGACTCCAGCAAGACGTTGGATGTCATGTCCCAAGGTTAGCGGATGAGACGCACTTCTACCTCCAGGCCAAGCTCCCGCCATCTACGGTCTCCCGTCAAAACAGGCAGGCCCAGCATTTGGGCCAAGGCCAGACAGCTACGATCTCCCAGGGAAAGGCCAAGCGAGCGAGTATCAGGGCGCAGCAGGCCCGCAGAGTAGGCCAACTCGACATCAAAAGCAACTGTTTGCATCTTCAAACTCGTCAAGTGGCTGCGAATCGCCGCTTCCGGCACTCCCTTTTCAGCCAATTTGGCCACTACTTCGGAGAAGTTTACCGCACTTACTGCAGAATTTCCCACACGTTGGGCCACGATGTCTGCTCCAGGTTCAAGCTGGAAAAGCGTCAGCAGCGCGGAGGCGTCGAGCACGATTTCGGCCACTAGAAAGCCTCCTTGCGCCTGTCCTCAAGGAGCTCATCGGTGAGTGAGACCCCTTCAGGAACATACTGGCGAACAAGCTCTTGGATGCGCCTTACGGCTTGCTGAATGGTAAACAAGCGCAGTTCATCTCCTTCAAGGACTACCACAACGTCATCCCCAGGTCGTATGCCGAGTTTCTTTCGGTACTCGGCAGGAATCACCACTCGTCCACCTTCTCCAACCTTTGTCTTCAGCGACTCCATGTTCCCTCCTCTGTCATTTCTGTCATGATTGCATTTTACACCATAAAGCATTGTTCCTGGCACATATTCTGACCAGCCTCTTCTCAACGACGACGCTTCCTCTCCTCGCGCTTTCGGCATATAATCCTCGTCATCCGAAACAGCCGAGCCTCCTGAAACCATCGCGAGGAGCCGTCGCTATGACACAATTGCCCCTCAGGAACGTCCGCGTGCTGGAGTTGACCCACATCGTTGCGGGTCCCGCTGCCGGCATCATCCTGGGCGATTTGGGCGCCGATGTTATCAAAATTGAGCCTCCCGATGCCCTTGACCCGGGACGCATGGGCACTGGCCGCAACGGAAGCTATTTCTACCTGAATCGCAACAAACGCCATATTGTCCTTGACCTCAAGAACGAAGAGGCCCTGGCGGTGTTCTACCGTTTGGCATGCTCCGCAGACGTCTTCGTAGAAAACATGGGCCCCGGCGTTACCGACCGATTGGGCATCGGCTATGGTGAACTCTCTCGCCGCAACCCGCGAATCATCTATTGCAGCGTTAAGGGCTACCTGAGCGGCCCGTACGAGGACCGCTCCTCCATGGACGAAATGGCCCAAATGATGTCCGGCTTGGCCTTCATGACCGGCCCCTTGGGGCGCCCCCTGCGCGCCGGCGCCAGCATCACCGACCTTGGCGCGGCCACATTCGGAGTGGTCGGCATCCTCGCCGCCCTCCTCGAGCGCCAGTCCACCGGCAAGGGCCAGTTCATCACCAGCGGCCTCTTTGAAACCGCCCTCTTCTACGTGGGCCAGCACATGGCCCAGAGCCAGTTCAGCGGCCAGCCCTCACGGCCCATGGCAGAACGCGACCGCCATTCCCCAGGCGGCTACCCGGCCTACGACCTATTCGAGTGCGCCGGCGGCCGTCAGGTCTTTATTGCCGCCTTCAATTTCGGTCAGTGGAAGAAGCTCTGCGAAGTCCTCGGCCTGCAGGACTTCAGCACGCACCCGGACCTCAAAGACGTGGCCAGCGTCGGCAAGGCCCGGCCCTGGACTATGCCCCGTCTGGAAGAGACTATCCGCACTTTGGACGCCAAGACCCTGGTTGCCCAACTCTCCGCACAGGGCGTCCCCGCCACGGTCGTAAACACCCCAGAATCGGTGCTGGATGAGACCCATGTCCATGCCCCCCGGCGGCTCCTCAACGTCGGCGCCGGCGAGAAGTCCCTTTCTGTTCCCACACTCCCTTTTGAGAGCGACGATTACCAGTTCTCCGTCCGCCACGACCCGACCGTTCGTCCCGGCAGCGATACGCGGGAGGTGCTTGCCGAGGCCGGCTACAGCCCCGACGAGATCGAGCGCCTGCTGCAGACAGGGGCCGCCAAAGTGCTGTAGAGTCGGGTCGAGTCGGATGTAACGATCCCTGTTCTGTGCTATGCTGTACCGTGGATTTCCTCAGTAGCAAGAAGTAAGCGATATGAGTAGACCGTACTGGTACGCAGACCACCCGCCCGCGTGTACTTGCACAAGCTGCGAGCAAAAGCACCTGGCCCGCTACCGTCGCAAGGGTGTACCCTTTCTTTCCTTCGTGCGCAAATGGCTCAGAAAGCGCGTGAGACAGCATTAGCCCGTTCCTGAAATCGCCGCGCCCGTGAAGAAGGTCAGCCTGTCCCTTGATGACGCCCTCTACGAGGACCTCCGGCGGCGCGCCTTCCGAGAGCACACCACGGTTGAGGAGTTGGTGCGCCGCGCTGCAGGGCTGGTCTACGGCAACAAACCTGTTGCGCCGCCGCCGTCTTCTCTACAAAGACCTGTCGCCGGCAAGGCGCAGCCAAAGCCTGCAGCCCCAACAAGACCTGTCCGAGCCTCTGCGTCCCCTCCAAAGCCATCCCTTCCCGCGCCTTCCGCGCGCGAGCCCGTCACCGACGAGTTGTACATCCGCCGCCTGCCTGTGGACGAGGCCCTCTTCCGCCTGGATGCCTACCTGGACGCCGCGTTCATGGCGGGGTACTTCTCTGTGCGGATCGTCCACGGCAAAGGCGGAGGCATCCTGAAGGGAGCTGTCTGGCAGCGCCTGAAGGAGCATCCCCTCGTTCACAGCTACCGCCTGGCCGAGATCGGCGAAGGCGACGCCGGCGTGACGGTAGCGGAGCTGGTGCGGAAGTAGGCGCTGGCGGGGGTTCCTGCTACTATGTACGGCGTACACTGGTGGTATGGCAGCCCTTTCAAGCGTGGGTGCACATATGCCCAAAAAGCTGCTCTCGCCGGCGCTTCTCCGCCTGTTCTTCTTTGCCCTCTGTCTCCTTTTGGGGCTTGCGGGCGCGGCTTCCGCCCAGGGTCGTCACATCCTGCTGTTGGATGTGGATGGCGTGATAGGTCCCACCACTGAGAAATACATTGCACGGGGGGTTAAGCAGGCGGAGGCGGAAGGCGCGGAGCTACTGGTGGTCCGACTGGACACACCGGGTGGGCTTTTGGACTCCACCCGCAAGATTGTGGAGCACCTGCTGAATACCAACGTGCCCACGGCGGTCTACGTAACGCCAAGAGGCGCCTACGCCGCTTCCGCAGGGACGTTCATCACCGCGTCGGCCAACTTCGCTGCCATGGCCCCCGGCACCAACATTGGCGCTGCCACGCCGGTGAGCGGCAGCGGCGAAGACCTTCCGAAAACGCTCTCTTCGAAGGCAACGAACGACGCCGCAGCGCTGATGCGGAGCATCGCCCAGGAGCGAGGCCGCAACGCAGAGAAGCTGGAAGCCACGGTGCGCGAGGCCGCTTCCTTCTCGGCGGAGGAAGCAGTGTCGCTGGATATCGTAGACCTGATTGCCGCCGACCTGGACGGCCTGCTGGACCAGGTGGACGGCAGGACCGCAACAACCCCTGCCGGTGCAGTAGTGGTCCGAACGAAGGGCCTTCCCATCCGCACTCTGGACTCCTCGCTGGTGGAGCAGTTCGTCGGTTTCCTGGCCGACCCGAACGTGGCCTTTCTCCTGTTTTCCCTGGGAAGCCTGGGCCTGGTAGCGGAGCTCCTGAACCCCGGCCTCATTTTCCCCGGCGTCATTGGGGCCATCCTGCTCCTCCTGGCCTTCGTAGGGTTGGGCAACCTGCCCGTGAACTGGGCAGGCGTGGCGTTGCTTGTCCTGGCCGTGGTCCTCTTCGTGCTGGAGTTCTACGTATCTGGATTCGGCATCCTGGGTATCGGCGCGGCGGTCAGCTTCGTGCTGGGGGCGCTGTTCCTGTTCTACCACGCCGGAGGCCCATCGCCCGCGATGCCGGACGTCCGCGTCAGCCTGTGGCTTCTGGCGCCCGTTACCGCGCTGCTCATCGGAGGCGGCGCGTGGGTGATGTTCACCATCGTACGCTCGCGGCGCGCGCTGTCTCCGGCGCCCAGCGAGCCAATAGTAGGGGCTACCGGGTACGTCACCTCGGATCTGAACCCCAGGGGGACAGTCATGCTCCGCAATGAGCTGTGGAGCGCCGTGGGACAGGGCCACGAGGTCATTCGCACGGGACAGGAGATCCGCGTGGTTGAGATAAGCGGCACCCTGCTCACCGTCACGCCCGTGACTGAAGCCAGCCCTGCGGCCCCCAGCGAAGGGGGCGCGCAACGGCCTCACGAATAGGGTGGTCTGCCGGAAGGCCGAAAGCGCCACAAGTCTCACCAGCAAAGGAGGGTTGCTATGGGCATCACCATCGTCAACACCTACGAAAAGGCGGTAGTCCTCCGCTGGGGCCAGTACAAGACAACCCTGGGCGAAGGGTTCCACTGGGTCTGGCCCGTCATGGAAAAGGCGTCTCGGATAGACATCCGGGAGCGAGTGGACAACGTCACGCCTCAGAAGTACATCACCTCCGACAACGTGGTGGTGGATATGGACTTCGTCATCTACTACAGGATCCTGACTGAAGAAGCGCAGCGGGCGGTCTTGAACGTCCAGGACTTTCGTGTCGCCGTGCGGCAGCTCGCCGTCGCCACACTGAGGTCGGTAATCGGCGCGACCACGCTGGCTTCAGCCCTCGCTGAGCGGGAGAAGATCAGGGACCATCTCCAGACACGTCTGGACGAGGTCACCGACCGCTGGGGCGTCAAAGTGACTCAGGTGGAGATCAATGAGATTGATCCACCCCAGGGGGTCAAGGCCGCCATGGAGCGGCAAAAGTCGGCCGACGCCCTGAAGACGGCGGAGATCACCGAGTCTGAAGGGGTGCGCCAGGCGCAGATCAACCGGGCGGAAGGCGAAAAGCAAGCGGCGATCCTGAAGGCCGAAGGGGAACGCCAAGCGGCTATCCTGCGCGCCGAAGGTGAACGGCAGGCTGCAATTCTCAACGCCGAGGGGTTCAGCAACGCTCTGGCGCTGATCAACGCCACCGCCTCCACCGTTGATGCCCGCACTATGAGTCTTCAATACTTCGAAACCTTGAAGCACCTTGGGGCTGGCCAGGCCACCAAGTTCATTTTCCCCATGGA